>NZ_JAUBVJ010000018.1:0-104506 GCF_036702785.1 Microcoleus sp. AR_TQ3_B6
TAGCATCTATAACTGGATGGGATTACATTTTGTCAGCCCTAGCTACTGTTGCATGATTTTTGAAAATTGGTATAAAAAACCTGTATCCGATGAAACTTGCCCCCCGAATTTATCCGTGGAGTCAATGCTTCAATTCTTTAATCTAAAATCTAAAATCTCAAATCGATTGACTTGCTTTAAATTCCTTTGAGGAGCGATCGCCAATCCCGACAGCGTTTCAGGTAAATACGAGCTACCTGATCGCTCGGATTTGTCCGCAAACACTCTTCAAACAATTTTCCCGCTTCTCGGAACTGCTTGCGCTCGCACAGTAACATAGCTTCAGTATATACGGGCAAATTTGCTAGCTTTGCCGACCTAATTTCCGGCGGATCGGCATCAAATACCTCATAGACTACGACATATTGAGATTTTCCTTTTACCTGTACTTTATCCACAATCCGAATAGCATAATCAGCAGGATTTCGCAACCGTTCCAAAGTCTGGTGAGAAATTAACAGAGGTACGCTGTAATCTTTGGTCAATCCTTCAATGCGAGATGCCAAATTAACAGCATCGCTAATCACAGTGCTGTCCATTCTGCTTTTACCCCCGACTGTCCCCAGCATCAAAGAACCCGAGTTAATGCCAATGCCAATTTGAATCGGGACGTAGCCGACACGCTGACGGTCTTGGTTGTAATTAGTCAGGATATTTAGCATTGCAATACCCGCTTTCACTGCATCATCTGCAAAGTCACTAAACAGAGCCATAATTGCATCGCCGATGTATTTGTCAATAAACCCATTATTGCTAGTAATGGCCGGCTCCATCCGCGAAAGGTAAGCATTGATAAAATTAAAGTTTTCTTGCGGTGTCATAGTTTCCGAAAGCGTCGTGAAGTCGCGGATATCCGCAAATAGCACCGACATTTCCTCCTGCACTTGGTCGCCTAAATTGACATCTATAATACTTTCATATCCCAACAAATTTAGAAATTGATGCGGCACAAATCGCCCGTAGGCATCAGTTAATTCTGATTCTGCATCCAGGGATTTTTCCAAATTTTGATTGAGTTCAAAAAGTTTTTCAATAAATTTATGGCGCTCGGTTTCAGCTTGTTTGCGTTCCCCGACATCTTGAAAAACTGCCATCGCAAAAGCAACTTGGTTACCGTCAAAAATAGGAGTTCCCGAAGCCTCAATGGGAACTTTCTTGTCGGGTCGATGAATTTCCAGATCGTCAGCCGTCGCGTTTTCGCCCCTCAAAGCTCGGACGATAGGCAAATTTTCGTAAGGGTAAAGAGTATCAGTTCCCGTGATATAAAGCTGATAACTTTCTGACAAATCCTCAACTGAATTTAGTGGCAAAACCCCTTGACCGAGTAACTGCTGTCCGGCGCGATTGATGTAGTAAGGTTTGCCTTGAGAATCGAGTACGGCTACGCCTATGGGAATCGCTTCCAGAAATTGAGCCAGCTTGATTTCGCCTTCCCGAACCGCCTCGAATGCCCGAGAGCGCAACTCAGTCTCAACCGTATCGGAATGTTCAGCAGTAGTTTCCAGCAAGATTTCCAGATCCGCTTTTTCCTCCTTCAAGTCTTTCACTTGCTGGCGCAATCTTTCTATCTCTAAAAGTAGGTGTTCTCTAGATGGTTGTTCTTCCAGCATAACGCGAGAATTTGCGCCTCGACTAACAGAAAATTGCTCAACAGCCCGCGCCCTAAAAGTAATCGTGTGTCTATACTAATTCCAACTGCAAACCAGGCATCAGGCGCTGGAAATTCTTCAAAGATTTACCTTGCCAAGCTATGCGTTGAGAACCTTGTACTGCCATTTCCACCCGGGCTTTTTTGCGCTCCTCGATAATAAACTTCGACAGCATATTGATGCCAGCACTGTTCAAAAATTCTAACTGCTGCAAATTGAGGGTAATTTTCGCCGGTTCCACCTCGGCCACCTTGCCCAGTAACTGCAGTATCGGTTCGTACTCCGTAGGCCCCCTCAGCCTGAGAGAGCCAACAAAACTCACGGTTGCCGTTGCTGGATCGTAACAGATCCGGTAATCTTCTGTCTTAATTTCCATTGTCGCAAAAAAAGTCCCTTAGATATTATCGATCGCCAGTGTTGCTTATAATCTCAATTGCACCATCGTTGTCACCGCAATTACTTCCGGGTCTTGGTGTACGGTCTGGAACTTCCAGCCGATTTTGGCGGTATAATCGGTGAGCATAGTCAACAAACCCAATCCAGAATCGGTACAGCTTTCCTCAACAGCATTTTTTTCCAACTGCTGAATGTAAAGCTCGCTGGGTTCGGAGACCAGCAACTGCTGAATGTAAGCCTGAAACTTGTCTACACCTTGCGGAGAGATACTATTAGCAACTGAGAAAATCACTCCGTCGCTCTCTAATTGCAGTTTAATGTTGATCGGGTACTCCGAGGTTTCATTATTAAACTTCATCGCATTTTCTAATAACTCGTTAGCAATGTAGCTAACAGCGCTTTTAATTTCAGCTTGTCTTTCAATTGTCGAGGAATCGTCTTCGTTGCCCGGAAAAAAAGTCGCCAAGTATTCAGCCATAAAATCCGCCGACAAACCGTTGTTCCGCCACCGCTGCTGCAGGGGAATCGAACTCGGGGAAAATCCAATTATTAAGTATTCTTGGCTAGCTGGCAACTCGATGAAATCGCCCAAAGTCTGAATCATATCGATGTGAGAGGTAAAGTTTGATAAGAGGAACATTCCTGAATCTATTTTAAACTTAAGAAGTGAGATTTAATTAGCTATTTTTGTTTGAGAACCAGCAATGTGATGCCATCAAAAACTTTTTGTTTGTCGATGTGCGATCGCACGTCCTTAATTACAGCGGGCATGATTTCGGCAGCCGAACGCTGCCAATTAATCTCTATTACCTCAATTAACCTATCTAAACCATAAAGCAGTTTATCCATATTTTCAGCTTCTGTAATTCCGTCAGTGTACAGCACTACCACATCTCCTGAATACAACTGCACCCTTGTTTCAACAAAAAAATCAGCAATCTCTGCATCCAGCCCGATCTGGAAACCCAAATCGATGGTATCCAACCCCTCGACACAACTGTTACACCGCACGACAATCCTTTCTTCGTGCTGGCCGCTCAACTTCAGCATTCCCTGCTGATAGTCTAGCAAAGCAAGGCTGGCGTTTTTAAAGAATTTCAGGCGCTGCACACTATCGTAAATTACACTGTTAATAGCGCTTAAAATTTTAATCGGCTCTGGTTCATTGTCAGCGAGCCAAGTTCGGAATGCCGTTTGAACCACAATCATTAAAACGCCGCTCTCCCATCCATGTTCCGTAACATCGTCCATGCCAATTTTCACTCTACCTTTGTGCTGGAGTACGTGGTAATAGTCGCCGCCTACTTCCTCAGCACCTTCCATAAATCCCGCAATATCTAAGCCGATAATTTCCTTGAGCTCTCGGTCTTTTGGCAGCAGCATCTGCTGAATTTTGCGAGTAAGGTCTAGTTCGGATATCATTCGCATATTTTCAGCTTTTAGGCGATCTTTGAGAAGAGTATTTTTTTGATTTCTACCAATTAAGGCATCGGCAATCATCTTAAACGCGCCCACAAATTGCCCTTGTTTATCTCTGTTATTCAAAATAATATTGTGGCATAGATTGGCGATTGCCCTCTTTTTTGACGCTTCGTCAATAACAAATAGATTTTGCCTAATTGCGCCGTAAAATTCTATAAAAATAGCTCTTTTGGTTAACAATAAAATATCGATTAAATCGCGAATTTTAACAAAAAATTTTATTGTGTTTGGCAGCGAAAAATCCAAATTATTTACAGTTTGATACCAGAAATTAAAAAATGAATTCCCAGCAAAATTTCTCCCGTTAATATAGGCGTCATATTTGATTAATATACTTTGATATATCGTTTTATATAGTTGCTTAATTAGCTGCTTAACCTGAGAGTTAAAATTTGTTAAATTCTGTGTTAATTTCAGTCGCAGATTCCCCTGATGATTATTTCTAAATGCTAGCTCCATATTAATTGCCAAATCCTCATTAATTTCTCTCAATCTGCTCCGAAGAGTAATCAGTTGCGCTCTTTCCTCTGGTGTGGCATCGGAAGGCCGGCTAATTATTTGAGCAATTAGCCTAATCTCTGACAAGATTTTTGGCATTTCTGGAAGATTGAGCAAAGTAGCATTTATCAAATAATAGGTATCCAAATCTGGGTCTAAAATTAGATTATAACTATGGCAGAATAGAGCGACCGGTCTATCCATGTCGGCAGCTAAACGTTGATATACAAAATCGTAAGTTTCTAAACTCCACTGGGTGCAGCGAAGTTTTAAATTTGGCCAATATTGATAAGTTTTATTTAAAATTTCACGGGGCATTAATATGTTTCCGAGCTGGGGAGCGGTATTTGCCAGTGATTGAAAGTTCGCCTCTATTTTAGCTTCTAAATTTGTCCTGGATTCTGAATTGCTTAAATTGGGATTTAAACTCTGATAATTTAACAGTTGAAGTTTCGGTATGTATTCCCTCAACTGGCGGAGCGGGCGCAGGTATTGATTGCCGTAGATTTCTTTTTGAGCAAAATAACCCCCGCTGTTAATTTCGGAAATCAGCAGGTACATGACCAAGGTTAAAGGTATTGCAAATAGAAAACCGATTAAGGTAAATTTTTGAGGATAGCTTAGCAGATTTATTAGATGGATTCCTAGGGGTTTTCTGTCCATAATTGATACATTTCAACAAGATTATACTATTTTAGTAGCGCTCGCTACTAAAATAGCTTCGGGAACGATCGCTCTTGAAAACCAGAATGGTACAATTAATCAGCGATAGCTGGCTTAATTTCTAATGCGTTTGGATCCTGTTGCAACAAATTGTGCCGCAACCCCTTTGATATCACCGGCTCAGCTCGCCTCCCACAGTCTAAAACACGTTTAGCAGTTTTGGAACAATGAATAGTCATTTTTACTGAGGTTGTGGGGCCGAAGTAGATGCTTTTAAGAATATTTACTTAAACATAAATTTTTCTTAATAACCGGAGACTCTGACTAAAAATTAAGTAATAAATGGGTATTGCAAGTTTCCTGAAACACAAGTGCCGGCAGCGAGTAGGAAATACTTGCGTCGCACCAGCAGTTAAGTTGGTTCTACAAAAAGGAACTAACAGCACGAGCAACAGTGTCTAAACAAGAATCGGCAGTTGAGTGATCGGGAGCGATCGCGCATTGTGTAAAGTCAGGCAGAGGGCGTATGATGAAACCAATCTCCAAAAATAACTCTCAAAACAATCAAAACCGAGACGAAAAGCAGCCCAATCCTTTAATATTGGCTTTGGTGCTAACAGGAATTCTGGCCCTTGAAATGTATCCGGCGCTAAGACACACCGCAGCAGCTAACGCGGGCGCTCTCAAATATTCCCTTGCCCAGTTGGAAAGCCAACAGCAGCAAACCGCGCAGCAATTTTCCTCAGCGGCGGTGTCCCCAAAAATCAGCTATTTGGTATTTGCACTCAATAGTCTAACTTCCGAACCGGGAAAGTTGGCCGAGGGTACGCGCCCACAGCCCCCGAACCAATTGCCCGCAACCGTAGCAGCAGCAATTCGCCGAGAGTTGTCGCGCTCCACTGGCATTCGAGCCGACAAGTTGAAAGTAACTGAATCGAGCCGACAAAGTTGGTCGGATACTTGTTTAGGACTCGGGAAAGCTGATGAAATTTGCGGTCAAATGATTGTGGAAGGTTGGCGAGTTGTGGTTTCTGATGGCAGCCAAACTTGGGTTTACCGCACTAATGCTAGGGGAAATATCTGGCGTTTGGAAAAAAAAGCTAGTTAGGTAAATGTACGCCTGTGAAATGAAAAATAAGTTTTTTTGGAACAGGCTTTGGGACCTGTTTCACAAAGAGTGAATTTTCTTCTGGGAGGTTTCTTGAGGTAAGGGGCACGCGAGCGTGCCCCTTACCTCAAGCTGGGAGTTGTTTTCTTTCGATGATGCCGCCGCCCAACAGCACATCCCCGTCATACCAAACAGCAGCTTGTCCGGGGGTAATGCTCAACTGCGGTTCGTCAAAAATCAACTTAACTCTTGTACTACCAGCTTTTTCCTCTGCTTGGGAGGGTTCCACAGGAATAATGGTAGCGGGCACGGGGTGCGATCGATACCGAATCTGTACCTGAGCCCGAATCGGAGCCCTCGGCTCGGCCACAGAAACCCAATTCACTTTCTCGACAGTACATTCAGATTCTACTGCCAACTGCCGATCGCCCACAATTACCCGATTGCCAGCAGCATCGAGTTCAATCACGTACAGCGGTTCCGGTGCAGCAATCCCGAGTCCCTTCCGCTGGCCGATGGTGTAGTGGTGAATGCCGTCGTGCTGTCCGAGCACCCGCCCTGCCTTGTCCACAATGTCACCCTTTTGCGGCGCAATGTACTTATCCAGAAAAGCCCGCATCGAACCGTTACTTTCCACCAAGCACAAATCCTGACTTTCCGGCTTATCAGCAGTTTTCAAGCCAAATTGGGCCGCAATTCTGCGAGTTTCACTCTTGGTAATTTCCCCCAAAGGAAACTCCGTACCCGCCAACAAATCCTGTGTTAAATCATACAAGAAATAAGACTGATCTTTCGCAGGGTCGATCGCCCGCAGCAACTGATAGCGACCCGTAGCAGCATCGTAAGTAATGCGAGCGTAGTGCCCTGTAGCAATCTTTTCAATTCCCAGTTCTTCGCGAGCATATTTGAGCATCGGCCCAAACTTCACAGTTTTATTGCACTGGGAACAAGGCAGAGGCGTAATTCCTGCACTGTAACCCTCCACCAAATAATCCACAATACTTGCCTGAAAGACCTCGCGGCTGTCAACAATGTGGTGGGGAACACCCAAATCTTCGCAAATTTTAGCTGCATCGACCATTCCCTCAGAGCAGCACTGACCTTTGCCCTTCATCAACCACAGCGTTAAACCCACCACTTCATATCCCTGATGGTGTAAAATTGCGGCTGCTGCGGAACTATCGACTCCCCCGGAGAGGCCTACAACAATCTTGTTCATAAAAAAAATCGGTAAGTGGGAAACGAGCGTCACAAAGAGTGCACAGAGGGAAACGACCCTTCGGCTACGCTCTGGGCATCGCTCGGGGATTTCAATAAGCGAGTGAATCTTTCCATTACACGGGGATTGCTAGAAAAGGTGTACTTTTGTTATGTACTTTCGATGGGACAATTACCATCTCAAATTTTGCAACCCTGTATGCATAATGTTTGCTCCTTTATGAGCCTCCATGAGAGGGGTGATGTTAGCTTGCGCCTTAGTTAACGGTCTGTACTCGATCTAGGACACTGATTTAACCCAATAAGTCTGTTTAATCCTAGATTTCGCGGTTGCAGGAACTAGGCGAAGCATCCCCTGGTAGGTCTTGAACTCTTACCGTTAACGTAGTACGCAGGTACACCTCTGGTCAACTGTCACTTAAGTCTTAGGCTAGAAGCGAGCGTGTCTTTAGAGCTGGGTCGTTGACGGTTGGGGAGAAATTGCTATTTTACTGTTACTTTGTTCGATCGAGCTAATTTATTGTAGCACTAAGATACTACAAACTGCCACTGCTGCAGTTAGCTGAAAGCTTACCACCACTGTAATCGAAATGACTATTCAAAAATTTGTTGTCACCGCCGACCAAATGCGGCAAATAGAAACCCGAATCTTTGTCGCTGGAATGCCAGTAGCAGCTTTAATGGAAAAAGTCGCGCTCCTGATTGCCCTACGCATTCAGCAGCTTTTGAAGGCGGAAGGAAGTTCGGCAACGAGCCCAGGACGGGATTTAACGGATAGAGGGAAAAGCCCAGAAGGGAAAAATCTTGTTAATTCTCAATTGCCAGTTATCGGCGTATTGGTTGGGCCCGGACACAACGGCGGCGATGCTTTGGTTGTTGCCCGCGAATTGCACTTTCAAGGGTTCCAAGTAGTTATTTACTGCCCGTTTTCTCAACTCAAAGAACTGACAAAAAGTCACGCTGATTATGCGCGTTCTTTAAATATTCCATTTGTTGACAATATTGAACGGCTGAAAAACTGCAATTTGCTCGTGGATGGTTTATTTGGATTTGGATTAGAACGAGAAATTACTAACCACACAGCCGCCGCGATCGACGAAATAAATAATTTAAACATCCCCGTTTTCAGTATAGACATTCCATCCGGAATTCATACAGATACCGGAGAAGTTTTGGGAACGGCAATCCGAGCCAAACATACATTATGTTTGGGCTTGTGGAAAATGGCATTTCTGCAAGACAGAGCGTTAGAATATATCGGCAGTTCAGAATTAATTGATTTTGATATTCCGGCAGCAGATATTGCAGCCATAGTGGGCGAAACGCCAGCAATACAGCGCATTACAAAAGCATGGGCAACTCAGCATTTGCCCTTACCCCGATCGCCAATTTCGCACAAATACACCAACGGTCACTTACTAATTATTGCAGGTTCCCGCCGCTACAGCGGAGCAGCAATTTTGGCAGCATTGGGAGCAAGAGCAAGCGGCATCGGAATGCTGTCAATTGCTGTTCCTGAGTCGATTAAACCCATGTTGAGCAGTCAGTTGCCAGAGGCATTAGTTATAGGATGTCCCGAAACCCACAGCGGTGCAATTAGCGAGTTGCCAGTAGCAATTGATTTGAGCATCTATGATGCGATCGCCGCCGGGCCAGGTCTGACATTGGAAGCGGCAATAGCTGTAGAATCTGTACTGGAGAGCGATCGACCTCTCGTATTAGATGCTGACGGTTTAAATATCCTCGCTCAACTCGGCACAGTCCCGATTTTGTCCGAACGCTCTGCACTGACAATTATCACCCCTCACCCGGGCGAATTCAAGCGTTTATTTCCCGAATTAGCCGACCAAACAGGTCATCATCGAATTGCCGCAACTCAAGCAGCAGCTCAGAAGAGCGGTGCAACGATAGTGCTCAAAGGAGCCAAAGTTTGTATAAGCTGTCAAGATGAGGGCGATTCCCTACCGGATAGCTACGCTTCACGTACCATCACCTACCTCAATCCCGAAAGCACCCCAGCCCTCGCCAGAGGCGGCAGCGGCGACGTTCTCACAGGCTTGTTAGGGGGACTATTAGCAACAGCTATCGCCCGCAATTCTCCCCCCCAATCAGTTGCAGCAACAGCAGTTTGGTGGCACGCTCAAGCCGGAATCATGGCAGCCAAAGAACGGACGGAATTAGGAGTAGATGCCTTTACTTTGACCCAGTATTTAATTCCAGCTTTGCGAGAATTTTCTTAGTTTGTACAGAATAGCCAGAGCTCCGACTTTTTTAAGAAGTCGGGGCTCTAACGCGCGATCGTATTTTAGGTTTTTTACCCTTAATATCAAATCCGTTAGCATAGGAATAGTAAATTTGAGTTCACTGTTGACTGTTGACCGTGAACAGTCAACAGTCAACAGTCAACATCACGGACGGTGTAACCGGAAATGATATCATAAAGCTTTGGTTTTTCGTCACCAACCGATCCACTCACCAACTTTGCGACTGTTTCATAACCCTCTATCAGCGGCAGGAGTTTGTAAAGTTTGCAAAATTTGTGCTTGTTCCACTTGAGAGAGTAAAAGTTGACCGCCCGGAGGTTGATGACGTTTGTCTTTCAACCCATCAGCACCTAAAGGCTAGGGCTTTGAATCCAACTTCTTAAGAATTGCGTCAAGTTTGCGCTGCATTTCTGCATTTTGCTGCTCGAGTTTGTCCACTTTGGCTTGTAATCGACCGAGATCCGTAGTTGATTCGGCGGAAGGAAGTTGACGGACATCTCGACCAAAACCCATCAAGGCTGGACGCTCAACGTAAGTGACGCGGTGCAGTACCCGCCAAGCCTTGTTAGCCTTCCCTTTAGCTTGTCGTAAAGCCCGAGCTTCTTCGCTGTTGGACTCAAGCCATTCTGGGTCAACCACATAGCTAAAAAAGTCGTAGAAATTGTTGGTACTGCCTTCAAGGTAGAAACTCATAAAGCGGTAACGGTCAACTTTTTCCCCAGGTAGGATGGGATAGTCGTTGTAGTCCGTAACCCCCCGATTTTCCACACCGCTTAAATCGACATTCAACTGAATACCCTTACTACGGCTTTCGGTTTTACTCATGGTTTGGGTCAGATTAACCGTTGCTTGAGCGGTTAACTCCACTCCGACTCCACCCCCAGCAAATTTACCTTCAAATCCTAAACCCGCATTCAAGCTAAAGGAGCCACCAATAGAATGTTCAGCAGTATTAGCAAAGCTTTGTGCCTCGGAGCGCAAACCACCATCAGCATCCCAAACATAAGTATTGACAATGTTGCGCTTTCCAGCACGAATTTGGATGTCTTCCATTTTCTTCTGCCAGCTAGCAAAACTCGCGGTAGCGTGGCTCTTTTTCTCTTGGTCTTGGATTTGTTTGTCTATTTCTGATTGTTTTTTTGCCACCGCTTCTGACTGTTGAGCTTGCGCTGCCTTAGTTTCTTTCTCCAATGTTGCCTGTTTTTCTTTGTCGGCAGCTTTCTTCTCCTCATCGGTAAGATTGTCCGCTGACTTGTCTTCTAGTCGGTTGACAGAGATTTGTCCAGGAGCTTCGCCTTTATTCGTTTCCCTGCCTAAGGAGCTTTCATCCACTAAAAGGGAATTAAATTGAGCAAAATAGGCTTCTCGATTTTTATCTTGTTGCTCAATCTGTTGTTTGAGGTCATAAGCCTCTTGCAGACGATAGTAACTAGCAGGGTAGAGGGAGCCAAATTGCGATCGCAGTTCGGGGACGTGCTTAAAGAAACGTAGACTGGTGGCACTGCTTCCTGTCATGCCGTCTAAGCTACCGCTCATGGTATAAGCAGGATTAATTAAAAAGGTGATGGTATTCACATCCGGGGGAATATTCTCAACGGGGAGAACCTGATAACCGATCATTGTCCCAGTGCGTTTGAGTCGGGTGACAAAGACATCTGCTAAAGCTGAAACTACCAAGGCGTAACCGACATTTTTGGGGATGAATCGTTTGCCTAAGTGGGGGAAATAAGCTTTTTGTTCTTGAGTACCGCACAATTGTAGTTTGTCAGTCATACTCAGAGATGAACTTGAGGTAATGCTGCTCTCATTTTGGAATTGGTAGGTGGTGTCTAGGTTGCCTTTGAAACCTGCGCGAACTTTAGCGACTGTTGTTGAAAATCCAAATCCTGCACTCGCTTCTGCGTCTGAGCCAGAAAAGATATCTATAGTTGTTCCTAAACCGGAATCTTGCGATCGCTTCCAATTAAACTCTACATCTTCCGACAAAGTTAATTCTACCGATGTCGCACCGTTGTAGCCTTCTTCTATCGTCAGGTTTTCGCTAGGAATGGGGGGAGCACCTTCAACATAGCCCAGAAGCGTCGGCGCAAACTGACCATTGCCAATCCATTTGAGTTCTAATTGTTCGATGCGTTTATCTGGTAAAACCTTAACACCTTGGGAGGTAGGAGCCGCAAAAAACCGCCGCATCATAGCTGTCCTGTCTTTACTGATAGTGCTATATTCACAGCTAACTAGAGCATCTAAGACATCGCCGGTGATGCTACCAATCGGTGCAGTACATCCCCACCAACTTGCGCCGACAATTATACCATCTTTACCATTGCCAGTACGATCGCTGACCCTCGTGCCTGTGGCTTCATTGAAGGGATAGTAAGCGACTAATCCGGGTTCATTGCCACTGAGACGGGTTTTACTGTTGACGGCAATTTCTTCGTCACTGAGGGCGATATTCCACACCCGAAATTCTGAGAGTTTGCCAAATTGTTCTTTCCCTTTGGTACTATTACCGATGGTAGAAAGACTACTAACAGTTTTGCAGATTGTTTCTTGTCGTTCTTTTTGGTTGGTTTTGAGCGCTTCGAGTTCTGTTAGTAGTTCCTTTTTTCCGGCTTCTGGTGCTGCTGGTATTGCTGCTTCTAGTTCCTTTATGCGGGCTTCGGCTGCATCCAGTAATACTTGCTTGACATCCCCTACTTTCTGACCATCGATATAGAATATTGTGGTAGATCCTTTACCCACAGCAGCTAGGTGATGCCATCCAGGAGTTAATTGCCCCAGACTGTAGCCACTGTTGTAAAAATGATTGTTCACAACCACGCCCAACTGCTTAGATTCTTGAACCACAAAGAGGTCGTTACTGGTTGTAGTCGCCAAGAAGTTTCTAGCGGATACTTCTGGTTTTACTAGAGTATCTGCAATTAACTCCAAGAATTTATTCATCAATCCCTGGGTTTGAGTGTTATTAATGTAGGAACCATTTGCTCCAGCATAGACTAAACAATATAGCCTTTTGACACCTGAGAGATTGGAGACACGGTGTTCATCTAGATCTGTGTTTGAACTAAAGGTGTGAGTCGCAGATCCGTTATATTCTACAACGATCAGATGATTAACCGACGAGTCACTAGCATTGTAAACCCGTTTCACAAATCCTTTGTAGGTTTTACCCTCTATATCAGTACTTAAGACTGCACCATCAACAGCACCACCACCATCGGCACCGAGACCTCCCGTAATGTTAAATTCATTTATGCCATCGACATCGGCAACAAAAACAAAAAGTCCTTGATACATACGAGTGAAGTAGCGACCATTCCCTGCATACCGATTAGTTGCGATCGCATTATCGGAGTAGGGAATTTGATTCCCTAAATTGGTGCCCAAGATGTTGCCATTATCATACATATCAGCCCCACCATCTTTAATGCTATATCCGGTTCCACCATCAATAACAAAGTCAAAGCGGTTGGGAATAAGGGTAGTAAGAGACTGATACTTCTCGTTTAGTTGTTTAAGAACATTTTCTAGTAATGTCTTATCTTCCTTTATTTCCTTTGCTTGTATGGGTAGCGGATAGGAAAAATAAGTTTCGATTGTCCATGAATCACCCAGAGGAACAGAATTTGGCAACTGAATGTGAGCGTTGTCATTATTAGCCAAGTTCAGACAAACAGGAAGAGCCTCGGGCAGCCATTGTTCAAAGGTAGAATTGTGGCTGTCAGAAGTAGCATCAAAGTTAGTCAGCCGCATCTGTCCTTGCTCGTCAAAATAGCTTAGTTGTACGTTGCCTTCACAAGTTTCAATGGCACTTAGACGACTAGCAGGACGCACAAACCCTAGTAAAGCGCCTTGAGTTACTAACCCTCGACTATCTGTTTTTAGGGATGGCATAGTTTGCGGAGTTTGTTGGATGGTTCGAGCATCATCGATCAATTGAGTGTTTAAAGCGTTCAACTCAGTTTGAATTTGAGTTAATTGAGCAATCAATTCTTTCAGACGAGTCTCCCATCCCGCTTTGTCACTCAGACTAGCATTTAATACTCCTTGAAGCGTTTTTAATTTTTCCTGTGCTAATTGAAGTTCTTGTTTTTTGGCTTCCCAAGCTTTTTGGGCAGTGTCAATATTCGTATTTGAGGGAGCGCCTTTTATTAACTCCCAGCGATCTTGAATTTGATTGTATCCACAGATTTTATCTGTATCGCGTTGGGCAAAGAGATATATATTATTCCCATAGCAATTTCTCGTTTCCCCCGCTGCTTTGATTACATAAATGTTACTCTGTTGGTGAATAAACTCCCATTGATCTTGAACCTGATTGTATCCACAGATTTTATCTGTATCGCGTTGGGCAAAGATATAGATATTATTCCCATAGCAATTTCTCGTTTCCCCCGCTGCTTTGATTTTATAAACGTTGCCCCCCTGGTGAATAAACTGCCATTGATCTTGAACCTGATTGTATCCACAGATTTTATCTGTCTCGCGTTGGGCAAAGATATAGATATTATTTCCATAGCAATTTCTAGTTTCCCCCGCTGCTTTGATTTTACAAAAGTAGTTAAAGGGACTATTGAGTGCTGTCTGATAAGCAGAGTGAAGAGTTTGCTCTTGGTTAACTAGAGCGTTCACTAAAGTTTGTTGAGTATTAGCCTCTTGTTGAAGGTTTGCAAGATTTGCCACCAAAGCTATTCGCGCTTCTAAGTCTTGTTTTTCTGTGAGCATAACTGTTTCTTGTTGCTCTTTTACTTTGACTTCTTGCAGCTTGACTCTTAACTTTGCTTGACTATCACCCAAAGTTGTCAAAGTCACGCTATCCGTATACTTTGTCTCAGTAATACTATCAGAAACTAACTGAATTTTATGCTTGCGAATATCTAAAGTAGTCCAATTGCCTTTAAGATCGCTAATTCCGAAAGAACGCACCACCGATACCCCATCCGGTACCGTAAAACGTGAACTTGCTTTATACCAATTATCGCCTAAATCGGTAAATTCCGTTGCCTCTGTGTAGATTTTTTGGTGCCATTTTTGAGAACTGCGATTTTTCTTACCTTTGTAGGTAAAAGCAAAAATTTGACCATTTTGGCCATCGGCATTATTAGGATTAATATTGCTGTTGGTTTTGAACTCAAATTCTTCAGTGTAAGTAGCCCGTTCCGACACAGCAAACAATTCTTCATTTTCGTATTTACTTGCTGCTATTGATGTCCCGGATAAATTACGATTAAGGGTGACAGAACTCAGATAGGCATCACCGTGGACAATGCCATCATTACCTTCAAGAGAAAAATCGATAACTTTACGTTTTTTGCCTTCAACAATCCCATCTAGTCGCCAATAACCCACTAAACCGAGTTCTTTACCCGTCAGTTGCAGATACATATTATTTTTGATGTCTGCCTCTGTGCGGACTGTATTCCAGATGCGAACATCGGCAATGCAACCGTGAAAATAATTCCCTTCTAAGGAGGAACCTATTTTTAACCGATCTGTTCCGGCAAATGGAATATGTCCGTCGGTAGAGTTATCCAGAACTCCATTAACAAAGATTGCCTGTTCTTGTGTGTCTTTGCTATAACGGAACGCAACATGATACCAAGTATTTGCTGAGAGACTTATTTGACCAAATGTATCATTGCCATAAAATCCAAAATGTGGAGTTTTACCCCTGACTATCAACTGCAGTCCCTGATTCTGAGAATTTCTATCTGTCCCTAAAATACTATTTAATACATCAGTTCCCCCCAAGGCACTAGGTTTAATCCACGCTTCAACGGTAAAATCCGAACTCAAAACCTTGCCAGATAAGGGTAATTCAATATAATCACCTACCCCATCAAAGATGACTCCCCGCCGTTTTTGGCTTTGTAGTTTCGCACTGATGGCGGTTCCTGCTTGCCACTTGACACCATCTAAGCTAAAACTCTTGCTATCCAATTTGGTCACGGTGTAGGTGCCATTATAGTCTTGGGCATCAACTATCTGTACCGAATCCCCATTAGTTAATCCATGATTGAAAGCAGTTACTTTTAACTTACCCGTTTGTGTAATTTCGTAGGCTGTGACGATGCCGTTATAAATCAGCCCGGCTTCTTCTTCGGGAATCACTTCCCAGGTTCCCCCGTTGGTAGTTTCCGGGCTAATTTCAAAGGTATTATCGTCAATTTTGGTGACTTGGGAATATAAACGGTTGTAATCTTGATTTCCCTCGACTTTAACTTGGGTAATTTTGACCTCATCTAACCCGGTAGCTTTGTCTGAGGTGAGAACAACGCCGTCTTCTTCTCCTCTTGCAATACGAGCGATCATTCCTTGGGGTGGCGGGTTAGAGTTGCTAAGGGCTTTGATTTGCTCTAAGGTGTCCAGAGGCAATAATATTTGACGAGTGGTACTGTGTAGAATTGTGGTACTGTCGGGCCGATCTTTAATCTGGGACAGGGTGCCATCAGCAGCAGCAGCAAAACTAATTGTTGCTACATTTCCCTCACTGGTACCCACTGCTAACAGGACACGCACTGACTCCTTGAGTAGCTGCATTCCGTCATCAGTTTGTCTTTCCCGTTGTAAGTCGTATTTAGTTGCAGTTAACCCTTTCGCAACAGTAATATTTCCCAAATCCAAGGTACGCTGGATAATACCGGGAATAGTACGAGGTTCAGGGTCAAGAACGGTATAGTCTTTAAGATCGAACAGTCCGTCATCAGAAGCACGAATGGTGGTTAGTTCAACTTTTTGGTTTTGGCTATTATAGGAGAAAATATGCCAGCGATATTTATCCTGCTCGCTGGTAGGCAGTAATACGACTGAAAACAAACCATCATCAACGCAACCAGGAATAATATTTAATATAGTAGTGGGTTCATAAAACTCATTCCCATTAATATCTTTAAAATCTAAGGAGTCAATAGTCGTTAGTCCTGTTGCCCCTTTTTTTTGAGTTTGACTAGGTTTATATCTCTGCTTGCTGCGTTTAAAGCGTACTTCTAGCTTACGATTTAAAGTATTTTCCAATCCGTCGAGAACAAACCGATCCACGAACAAGGTGTGGGAATACGACTGACGGAAAACATAGATATATCCTAACCCCGAAACCAACTGCACAGGAGCAATTGGCGAGGGAGAATTAGTACTGTAGCGCGATGCCATCAGCAAATAGCCATCTTGTTGGTGGGTTAGTTCTTCACTTTCTTTGTCAATAACTGACGGATCGTCGGATTCATCTGGGAATTTTAGCGGTTTCCAGCTTTCCCAACCTGTTCTTTCTTCCGGTTTCTGGTTGAGGTATTGTTCTTCAAAACCATCTTGTTTGACAGTGTACCAAATCTTGCCATCCGTATCGGTGCCTACGATGACAACTTTACCTTCGTGGGTGATGCTGTTGATGTGTTGGAGTGTTTTTTTGCTCAGTAGCATTTTTTTACTTTTTTTGCATCTGTATATTATGAGAACTTGGCCATAATACCATAGGCAGATCGTAAGCAGGTAGCTATAAAACGCAATTATGTAAAAAATTGTAAAGTCTCCAGCGGCCCTAAGCGTGGCTAAGTCAGCCCTGTTTACATACTGTTACATGGTTGAGTTTAATCCCGCCTACCTACTTAGTAGTCTGTGGTATCTATCCCTCTTTGACATCTCCCCATGCCTAAAGGCGAGGGGATTCATAAGACCACAATTTAAGTCTTACAGGTGCTGACAAGTCACCTCTACCAACTCCACTTAGATCCAATCCAAGCATTGTTGCTACTTTACGGCCAATATTTGCACACCCATTGCAGTCTGCATTAATTAGCCACCCCTTTGCAGTCCGATACAATCCACGTTTAATTCTGGTTCCAGAAGCTTTCCACCCTTCGGGTTTTTCGCCGATATTAGGCAGTTCGTCAGCATCGAGAAAAGAAGTTTTTGAGGTATAGGATTCTTCGGTTTCTACAAATTTAATTCCATACTGTTCGCACAGTTGAGCAATTCGATCTTTTAACCTACCCGTGGGAATTTGCACAAATTTTTGATTAGTCTTTGTACCCAGATTTATCGAATCTTTTTGATTATTGTTCCATCCAAATATGACTGTACCAATCTGGGAAGATACACAATGATTGATGACCTTACGAGCAGCTTTATTGACTGCATCCCGCATTGTTCTATTTCTGCTTTCGGTCAGCCGTTCCAGTCTTTTCGACCAGAATCCATTGTTTTTTCCAGACATCAAGGTTGCTACTCGTTTGTTGTAGCCTTGGTTGATGGACTTGAGATGCCTTCCGTCTACGATGAATGAAGTTCCAATATTGCTGACACAAGTTATCCAGTTGTCCATCCCGTGGTCGATCATCAATACAGAATCAACGTTGACATCGGATTGAACAGCTTCTTTTTGGTAAACCAATTCTAGATAAAAACATCCGTTTCTGGGTAAAATTCTGTACTCTCGAATAGAAGCATATTCTAAGTTAGATGGCATCGTCAGATAGAACGCATCTATGCCAAACCAAGCTTTAACTTGCTTCCCTAAAGGAAATCGCAACATTCCATCTTTTAATTTGACCGATCTACCTGTAAAAGTTACAAGTGCTAATCCGCCTTGTCTGTATCCAGGAAGTCTTGGATGTTGCGTCACTGTTCCTTCTTTGATTCCAGCTAGCAAGCCCAAATAGGATTGGAAAGATTCAGCAACGCTAGTCAGTATCTGCTGTGCGGTATCTGAATAAAAAGCTTTATAATGAATGTTTCGATTGTCTGTTCCTAAAACTTTATGTAGCTTAGCTCTACTCGGTATCCTGCCAGTTTTGAAGAATAGTTGTCTGGCATAATAAGTTCCACAATTAATTAACTTTGAGGCTTCACTACACAAGAATTCTAAGACTGCTTTCAATTCTTTGTCTGGACTAATTAGATTTTGCTGGCATCCATACATTCTGTTTTCCTCCTTGCTCTATATTAGCGTAGTATTCTTGATTGAAGATTCAAATATGACGATAAAACAACCAATCCCCAAAAAAATGAAGGCGGTTGAAACCGCTACCGACTTCCTCCCCATGTCTAAAAGCCAGGGGCTTCCGTCTCGTTTTTCGGTGAATGCTGCATACACAGCCAAAGCCTCACAACTCAATGTCAGTCGAAATGTTATCTTTGACAGACAAGGTTGGGTGTGGAGAAATTGAGCAAATTCCCTGTTCGGACCTCAATGCTTTAGACAAGCTATGGCTGATATCAATTCCGGCTGCACCGGAATTGATATTAACAGCGACGTATTTTACGTTTAATTAAGTAGTTCTACTTAACTCAAATGAGTGACACTCAGATGTGGTGGCGCACCTAAGTGCCACTATAAACAGCGACTGTGCAGCCACACAACCTCTTAGTTATACCTGAAATATCAAAGGCAAAAACTCGAATGCAGGGAAGATTTCGATCGTGTATACAGAAGAAACAAGCCTAAACAATGAAACTCGGGCTCTCGTCGCCGATACGACTTCTCTGTCAAATCTAGCATTTGCTCAAACAACTGGATTGATGAAACCCACTTTACAGCGCGGTTCTACAGGTCAAGCTGTCAAGGAACTGCAACAGCTTCTATTTGATTGGGGATATTATTTTGGTCTGATTGATGGTATTTTCGGCGTCGAAGTGGAAAACGCCGTCAAAGGTTATCAACACCGCGTTTTTTTAGCTGAAGATGGCGTTGTGGGTTCGATAACGTGGCAAGCACTATACTCTGGTGCACCTGTGAATATGCCGATTGTCATGAATGGCTGTTCAGGTAATGCTGTCAAAATTGTTCAGAATGTCTTGAAATTGAATGGATAGTATTTCGGTTTTGTTGACGGATTCTGTGGGACAATGACAAAAGTAGCAGTGATACAGTTCCAAACGAATAAAGGTTGATCGCCCGATGGATTTGTCGGGTTTAAAACTTGGCACGCTCTGAGCAAGTTACCGCATTAATAACGCTTAAAATGGCGCTCCGTAACAGTCAGCTACCCGACTTGTTTAAGTAAAAAGTCGGGGAGCTAACAGACAAGCGTTTTACGTTTAATTAGAGGGACTTACTTATCACTTTTACGCAAGTCCTAAATTAACCTTTGATGAACTTTTCTAATTTTTGAGCCATCTTATCGACAATTCCCTCCGAAGTATCTCCCCCCGATGCTTCTGCTTCAATACGCTTGACCGCATCCTCTGGAAGATTCAGCAACTGCACTAATTTTTGATAAGCTGCGGCTTCTTCAGCGTTAATTTTTGGTTCGTCGGGAGTGCGAGAACTAGAGGAAATCACTTCATAGCCGAGTTGCAAGACTAATTCTTTTTCATCTTGAGTTTCTAGTTGGCCGATCAACTCGTCAAGGGGGATATTTTGCATGATGTAATCCCGCAGTTCTTGTTGTAGTTGTTGTCCGTCGGTATCTGGGGCAAACAAACTGCAAAAGCGATCGAGCATTAAATTAACTTCTTCTGTCGCGAGTTCGCCGTCAGCCCAGGCCATAGAAGCAACTATTCTCAGCAGATTCATCTGGCGGGGCGTAATTGATGGAGGAGGTGGGGTTTGCATAATCAAAATTGGTAATTGGGAATTGGGAATTGAGAATTGGGAATTGGGAATTGGGAATTGGTAATTGGGAATTGGGCCTGATGCCTTCTTGTCTTTTCTTTCCCCTTCCCCTTCATTTATTTGACACTCCCGAGCCCTAAAGGGACGGGGATTCTTACTTCACAGGGATTCCGACGAATTTACTTGCAAGCAAGAATCACAGGCGGTAGGCCCTACGGCTGCAAGTCCTCTGATTAAAACTACTTGGGCTGCTGCAACGTGTCTGTCTTTTGTATAGCCGCAATTGTGACACGAATGGAGTCGTTCAGATAACTTTTTTTTCCCTGTTTCACTGAGGCAATTGGGACAGATTTTGCTAGTCTTTTTGGCATCTAATTTTTGGAAATATACACCGTGCTTAAAGCAAGTTTGCTCGAATATGTTGAAAAATTGCCCAAACCCAGCATCTAAGCAGTGCTTGTCTAGCATGGCCCTCGACCGTCCGACCAGATTCAGGTCTTCGACAAACACCATCCCCGCCCCGTCGCAGATTTGGTGCGATAGCTTGCGGTGCCAATCTTTCCGGCAGTTAGCGACGTACTCGTGCAACAGAGCAACTTTTTTCCGCAGCTCTCTTCCAATTGTTCGAGCCAATACGTTTTCTACTAACACGCTGTTGCAGCAATTTAAGCTTGCGTTCTGCATCAATAAAAAACCTAGGACGCTCGATCAAAATGCCGTTAGAAGTTGCAATAAAATTAGTTAATCCAACATCAATCCCCACTGGGTTGCCATGTGGAATAACATTGGGAATCGATACCTCCCCTGGTAAAGTTAGCATTGCATACCAGCCAGATACACGCCTAATTAAGCGCACTTGCTTTATGGTCGCACTACTTGGTATTTCGCGACTTTGGCGAAACCTGACCCAACCAATCTTAGGCAGCTTGACAGCACTATTTTTTAGTGGCTCTACGCCCATCTGAGGGAATACAAAAGAGCGCATAGCCCCTACTTTTTTAAAGCGAGGAAAGCCGTGTTTTTGTTCCCACATACTTATAAATGCGCGTTCAAGACGTTTAATAGTTTGCTGTAAAACGTGTACTTGAACTGCATTTAATGCTGGTATTATCGCTCTGACTAGAGTTAGAGCTTTACATTGGCAAGCGTAAGTTGGTGTAGGTTTGTCGGCGGGGATGATATATTCAGAACGAATAGAGCAAGCATTAATTTGACAGCTACGAGATTTCAACCAATCTTTACGCTCTGCTAATGCAAAATTGTAAACTCGGCGGCACTGTTCTAGCCAATCTTCAAAGATTGCCACTTGTGTTGTTGTTGGTTTCAATTTAAATTCGTAGGTTAAATTAAACACTTGCTTTACCCCCTTCCTCTGTTATACTCTATCCTTGAACTACCAACCAGACGCTTTTTCAAGAAATAGGACACGAGCCAAATATTCAAGGCGGTTGAAACCGCTACCGACTTATCCCCACGTCTGAAGCCGGGGGCTTGCGTCTCGCTTTTCGGTCACAGTTTCGATAGAGGAACTCCCAGCCATCCAGTAAAGTTTTGTTTCTGAACAGGAGTGGGCTGTTCCACGGGTACGATCGAGTAACGCGTCGGTCGCGGCGGGGCGAGAGTAACGCGACAAGTCCGCAATTCGTCTTGGTGAAAAACTGTCACCGAGACGATATCCCCAGGCTTGAAATCTTTTAGTCTCTCGCCCGCTTGTTCTGCATTTACCCGAAAACCTTCGATCGCCAGCAACTCGTCCCCAGCATCAATTCCGGCCAATTGTGCCGGAGATTCAGCTTCGACAAATTTAACCATTTCCCGCCCGTTTTCCGCTCCTAACGTCCAACCGATGCGAGGTGTTTGGTCAATTTCACCTGCGATGAGTTCGAGCCCGAAAGGTTCCAGATACTTGTTGTAAGGCAACTCTTCTGTGCCGTCAATATAGCGCGCGAAAAAGTCGCTCAAATCGATGCCGGCGACGGACTCGATCGCACTTTGCAACTCTTCGGGAGTAAAGCCTATTTCTGCTGGCAGCTTGGGAGCATTTAACTGTCCGTTTGATGTCAGATGCGCCGGCTTGGCGTCTGTTCCCGACTTCTGTTCTAAATTGCCGTTTTGGTCTTTCTTAGCATTGCCAAACTGCTGCCACATCAAACGCATCACATCGTCGAGCGATCGCGAATTGCCGTGTCTGGCTCGAATCAACAAATCGAGCAAAAACGAAACAACTTCCCCTTTCAAATAATACGATATCTGCGAGTTGTCGCTGTTAGCATCCCTGCGATAAAGTTTTATCCAAGCATCCCAGCTCGACTCGCTGACCGGCTGCACGCTCCGGCCCGGAGTCGTCTGCAAGCGAGTGATTTCCTTAGCCATACATTGGAAATAACCTTTGACGCTGTAGAGACCAGCTCGAAAAGGAATCACCAAATCGTAATAACTGGTCGTGCCTTCAGAAAACCATAAAGAAGGAGTATAGTTCTCTTTTTCGTAGTCAAATACTTCCAGAGCTTTCGGTCGAATGCGCTTGACATTCCAGAGGTGAAAAAACTCATGAGCCACCAACTGAATAAAGCGTTCATACTTTTCCTTAGCCCGAAAACTAAAACGCGGATAGTTGAGAGTGCAGCACTCCTTGTGTTCCAAACCACCAAAGCCCGAGCCGGACAAATGCAGCAAAAACACATAGCGTTCGTAAGGTAAACCGCCGAACATTTTTGCCTCGACTTCGATAACTTTTTGGATGTCTCGAATCGCCCGCTCCGGTTCTAAATTGCCTTTTCCCCAAACAACTAGCTGGTGTGGTTTTCCCATCACTTCAAACTCGTACACTTCGTGATAGCCAATCTCAAAAGGACTGTCTACCAGAGTGTCAAAATCCGCAGCAGCGAAAGTAAGATTTTGGTCAGAAACAGGTGGCAAAGTAGTAACGGTGCGCCATTGGGGCTGAGGCGGCACAACCGTCACCGTGTAGCAGTGGCGCTCAAAACCGGGCAAGAAAAAGCACAAAGCCGCTGGATTGAAATAACCGTGAGTCGAGTCTAAATGATTGGTTCGCACTGTCAGTTCGTTGGCAAAAATGCGGTAGCGAACCGTAATATCTGACACCGAATCGGTCTCGATTTGCCAGTTATTTTTGCTTTTCTTGCGCCAAGGTAAAGCTCGATCGCCTGATAGCGAGCTAAAATCTTGCAGGTGGCGGGCGTACTCTCGAACCAAATAAGAACCGGGAGTCCAGACAGGCATTTTTAAATCCAGAACCGGCTCCGACCAACCTTGCACGCGCAAAGTCACTTCAAACAGGTGGGATTCAGGATTGGGCATCGCCACCGAATAGTGAATTGTCGGTGCAGTTAGTTGCCCCTCGCGGTTGCCGGCCGCGGAGGAGGCATCCACAGAAGTAACATCAGTCATTGACTTGCCAAATTAATCAAGTGCTTGAGGTTGATCAAATGGATAGTTTGGCGGTCGGGATCGATTTTGATCCAACCTTTACTATCGAGTTTTTCCATAATTTTGCTGGTTTCCTCTAGGGTGATATCTGTCACATCAGCTAAATCTTCATAAGGAATATTGAAGATATCTTTGCCCTCAGCAGTTTTCTGACCGTAGTTTTCTGCCAGCTCGACTAAAGTATTTGCTAGTTTAACCGCTGGCTGGCGGTTTCGGAGTTGATAGCGGTGATTGGTTTGGCGGAGCCGCCGCACCATCAGTTGCAGCATCCGGTGGTGCAATTGCGGGTCTTTAAACAGGGTTTGGATAAATCGCTGAGCTGTGACGCTCAGCAGCCGCACCGGCGAGAGAGCAAGTACGTCATTCGATCGGGGAGATTCGTCAAGAATTGCCATTTCGCCGAAGAAGGCACCCCGTCCTAAAATAGCCATTGATACAGCTCGATCGTCTGACAAACGCCGGACTTTTACCCAGCCAGACACGACAAAGTAAATCGCGTTGCCCCAAGAATCCTCCATCACCACAGCTCGGCCCGGGGGATACTCATGCTTGACGGCATTTGATAGCAGCCCTCCCAAGGTTTCTGGGTTAGCACCCTTAAATAGAGGGAATAGCTCACTGAAAGCTTCTGTCTTCATGCAAACTCGCGGAGGTGGGAAATATGATTAGGCGACACCCAACAGCTAGGGAAGGATCGATGTTTGGGAACACAAACAATCCGTTGCTCCTTTAATTGATGATAAGGGTGCAGAGGCGCGCTTCATGTAAAATTGATAGATTCTTTAATCTTAAACGGGTTTACAAGCCTGCCACTGCCTGTTGAACTTTGCCCAACAGAGGTTCTATATAGTCCGGCCAGCCGATCGCGATTGACTGTGTGTGGGCCAGAGTCTCCGGCTCGATCGCATCTGCCGTCCACCTCAGCGGTTGACCTTGCAAGTCGCAACAAACCAATCCGGCTGCTTTTGCTAGAGCCACAGGGCCGACGGTATCCCACACTTTAACTCTGCCGTTGAAATACAGATACAAACCGGCCCGACCTTCTAGGATTTCCATAACTTTTAAGCCAAAGCTACCCAGCGAGTAAAATTCTGCTCCCGGGATGCTTTGGGCGATCGCCCGGGCGTAGTTTTTCTGGTCTGTGTCGCCGAGAATAATTTTACAATTTTCCGCTGTCGGAGCCGGAGGTTTGCAAAGTGCCATCGGCTGAGGCGCTTGGGCTCCTGCAGTTTGGAATAATCCCCAATCTTTGCCGCCGAAATACATTTGGTCAAAAGCCGGCGCGTAGATCCAACCGGCGACCGGTTCCCCCTCCTGCAGCAGCCCCACCATCGAAGCGTAGTGCTGTTTTCCCTGAATAAATCCCTCCGTCCCGTCCAGCGGATCGATGCACCAGAGGCGCTGGTAATTCGCCCGATAAGCTGCTCTAGAGGCCACATTTTCCTCGGTAATCGTGCCGTCTTCAGGAAACAAAGCGCTAAATACTGCCGATAGTTGTCGGTCTAGGTATTGATCGATACTCGTCACGTAGTCGTTGGGTCCTTTCTCGGAAACTTCAAAAGGTTGGGCTGCGAGCTTGTAAGCTTCTTGACCGCACTCGCGCAGGGTGTAGCGAATTTTTTGGTCTTGCTCTGGAGAAATATACATGAGGTTAAAAATAAATGCTTCAGCTAACTTCAGCATAAAAGCTTAAGTCCTTTGAATCGATCGGCGCGTGTCACTGTTTTTGACTGGTACAGGATTTGCGCCCGGGTGTGGAGAAACCCGGTCCCCTAACCATCAGTGCCGTTGCGATACAAGCCCCAGACAGGATTGGTGGTACTCACAAAAATTTACACATTAGGGAGAACCCCCCAGATTTATCTGTAGAGTCAAATCTAAAATCTAAAATCTAAAATCTAAAATCGACTGACCGATCGCACTAGCAATTTCAACAGTAGAGGATAGAATCTTCTGAGGTTAGATAATTTGTCCCAGCACCAACATGATTATAAGGAGAATACTTTGAAATACCATTTGGCATTAGGTCGCAAAATAGACCTAGATAGAATTGACCGCGATGCAAAACTCGGCAAATGCCCTCGCCACGTCCTGCGAGCCCTCAGAGACCGCTTAAATGCCAATGTCCACGCTCCGGATGGCGAAGGGATATCGTTGACCGACAAGCTGCGATCGAAAATTATTTCTAAACCCGAACATTGGGCCGCCGCCCGCAAGTTGTCCGAGCAAGTCAGCAGCGACGACGTAATATTTTGTACCGGCGAGGACATTGGCATTCCAGTGGCGGCGGTGTGCGGTGCATCGTCCGAGCGCCCGAAAATAGTTGTATATTTTCACAATATCCATCGGCTGCGCGGTCGCGTCGCCATGAAACTATTCGGTTTGGCTGACAAAATTGACGTATTCATGGTCAACGCCCGCCCTCAAAGTGACTTCATCCGCAGCTATTTAGCTATACCTGAATCGCGCATTTTAATGCTTCTAGAACAGACAGACACCCAATTTTTCACACCTGGCCCAGTTTCTGGCGAGAAAAAGCGGCACACAGTTGTTAGCGTCGGATTAGAAAAGCGCGACTACCGACTCCTAGCAGCAGCAACTGCTGACTTAGATGTTGACGTAAAAATTAGCGGTTTTTCTAAAGATGCCAAAGCTTTATCGCAAGCTTTCCCCGATACTATGCCAGAAAATATGTCCCGCAAATTCTACGAATGGCCGGATTTAGTGCAGCTTTACCGCGATGCAGACGTAATTGCAATTTGTTTGGTAGACAATAAATATTCTGCGGGAGTGCAGGGTTTGCTGGAAGCAATGGCCTGCAAGCGACCGGTCGTCATTACTCGGACTCAAGGTATGGTCGATTATTTAGCAGCCCCGGATATTGCCAAAGTGGTAGATGTGGGAGATGCAGCAGGTTTGCGCGAGGCTATCGTCCATTTGCTAAAAAATCCTCAAGAAGCTGAATCTCTAGCGCAGCGGGGGTACGAAATGGTTGTGAACCAGCACAGCAGCGAACCTTATGTCGATGTTTTAGCCCAGA
Source organism: Microcoleus sp. AR_TQ3_B6 (assembly GCF_036702785.1). NCBI lineage: Bacteria > Bacillati > Cyanobacteriota > Cyanophyceae > Oscillatoriales > Microcoleaceae > Microcoleus > Microcoleus sp. AR_TQ3_B6. The sequence goes on from NZ_JAUBVJ010000018.1 coordinate 26,357, forward strand.
AGCTGCAATCGCTTTAATAAAACCGTAGGGTGCGCCGGGCCGCGCACCATAACTCATTCCTCCGGAGGGTTCGCCGGACCGCGCACTATAAATCACGTCCGGATCGTGCACAATGCACACCTTACTGCTATACATAAAAAGCCAAAATATTTGTTACCTAAGTCATATTTACAAAGTAATGAGTTATGAGTTGCAGTTACCAATTAAATCTCACAGCAGTTACGCACCTACTAAATAAACCGAGTTTTTAAAACATAATCGAAAGCCTTAAGGAAGTGTTTTCGTTCATCAAACCCGGTTTATGCAGGACAGTCTCACTCAAAACTCACAAATCAAAACTATTAAGACTCCCGTCCGCTCGCCCACTTATCCCGCCATTTCACAGTCCCTTCCGAAACTAAAACCCAGCGGCGACAAACCAGATTTTCTCGCAGTGGCGACTGTCCTTCCCGTAGCAGCGCATACTTATAAGTAATCAACTTCCCGGCACTTTCATTAAAAGGAATTTCCCCAAACCAAGTATTAGTATTGATATACTCCAACGGGAAACCCTTACCAATATCCCAATTCCCCAGTTCCGGACAATCCCCAATCACCACAATTCTTTCACCAGGCTGAGTTTGAACGTTGTTAAGCTGCGCCCGCACGATAGTTTTTGCCTTAATTCGCTCTCCGACGCGGCTAAAAATCATTACTTCCCGGGAACCCAACTCTAAATTGTACAGCTTCCCATCTTTAACTTCAAACTTGCGGCGCGATAAAACCTCCGTATGCTCTCCATCAGGCAGCTCAGTATCAACCTCTTCTATTGTAACAGAATTGCCACGATTCAGCGCTACAAACACCACAGAATCGCGATAGCGGCGCACGTAACAATAAACATCAGGAGTTAGATATTTTTGCCACTGACTCCCCATCGAAATAGCTGGATTCAGCCGCCGCAATCCAGACAGCAACCGCACATCTCGGTAAATCGGCGAATCAGTATCCCACTTTTCCATCATCGGGCGGTTGTAAGGGTCATTTCCCCCTTCTGTATCATCATGCAGATACTGTTCAGTGCCGTAATAAATACAGGGAATACCGCGAGTCGTCATTATTAAACATATCGCCACCCGCAGCATTTCTGGATCGGGATTCAACGACTGAAACCTCGGCATATCGTGGTTGTCAATAAAAGTAATCAACTCCGTCGCCCCGTAGTAGCGGTAATCCAGATCTAGTACATCTTGGACTAAGCTAAATCCCGCTTCAGCACCCTTTCCCAATACTTCTCGAATTGCCACGCACAGACCAAAATCTAAAATACTCATCCCTGACTCGTTGACAAATTCCACAGAACGCTCGTTTCTAGGGTCGCTGTAAATCCATTCGCCAAAAATGAAAACATCAGGTCTGTGTGTTAAAATGTCAGCATTAAATTCCTGCCAAAACCAAATAGGCATATGCTTGACTGTATCAACCCGCAAAGCATCAACACCTCTGTCCAGCCATTGTTTAATTGCTGACTTAATGTAAGTGCGGTATGCAATATTGTTTTCGTTGAAAGTTGCTAAACCAGACAGTTCGCAGTTTTGGACTTGCCATTCATCTTCCCAGTTTTGGACTTCGCCGTAGTGGTGATACCAGTTATCTTTATCGTCGTTAAAGTCAGCTATTTTTACGCCGTCGTCGTAGAGTTCCCCTTTTTTGCCACTAAAATCTGGGTTGCTGTGATTGCAGACAATATCGAGCACGAGTTTCATGTTTCGCTGGTGCAACTCGTATACTAATTTGTCAAATACCGTATCTTTACTTTCTTGTGTTTGGTTGATAGAAGGATTGTCGCCTTTGGCAATAAAGCGGGGATTTAGTCGCTTGAAATCTTTAATCCAGTAGCCGTGAATCGCTGCTTGTTCGACAAATAATGCTTCTACTTGCTCGAACAGTGGAGTCAGCCAAACTGCGGTAACACCCATATCTTTTAAGTAGTCGAGTTTGTCGATAACTCCCTGCAAGTCGCCGCCCCAATATTTGCCCCAATCTTTGCCTTCTGGATCGTAAAGTTCTGGGTTGGGACCTTCGCTATTTTCGGGGTCGCCGTCGTAAAAGCGATCGACTACAAGGAAATAAATTGTTTCTTGGCGGAATTCAATGTCTCTGGTGTAGAGGAATTCTAAATCGAGCTCGCTTTCTGGCTTAACTTCTTCTACCAGAGAGTCAAATTTTTCTTCTGGTTCACTAACTTCGTATTGAGAGGAAGTTTGATTGGGAGTGACTGGTGTCATGAGATGTATTTTTTGATATAGTTAAGATTAGTCAGTTATTCAGAGCGAGAGTCGGAGATAGCTTTCCCCTCTGACTGGCTTTTACAGCATCATACGGAATTTACTCGTTTAATGAAATCTTCCTTTAGAGAGAGGGCAGACTCATCCTTGAAAATTAAGTGGATGAGAGTTAATATTTAGCGTAATTCTCAATCAAAGAGCCACAGCCTCAAAAGCCTGCGCTACCAGCCTGAGCCTGGTAACGAGAAAAGGTACACTAATTGTGCGATCGCACTTTTTCCCTTCCTTTCTATTCCTCCCGCAAGTTTTGGATATCTTCAACGCTCAAACCAGTAGTTTGACTAATGGTTTGATTGTCAAGGACATTGAGAAGTTGCCTAGCAATTTCTAGAGCCTTTTCTCTCATTCCTAGGGCGATTCCTTCTTCTCTGCCTTCTTCTCTGCCTTGTTCTCTGCCTTGTGCGAGTCCTTCTTCAATTCCCTTGAGCAAGATTCCCTGCTGATCCAGAATATACCTTTCGCGTTCTTCTAAATCTGCCAACTCCTCTGGATTCAAATTAGTTTCATTGGCAATCGCAAAGGCTTGCTGTATTTCCGAGACTGTTTCCATTGTTGATGGCACTATTTCCAAGGTGGGAGCATTTTTCATAAAAAAAATCCACTTGTCAGTCAAAGTTTCTAACTCATCCAGTTGTTTATTGAATTTTGGCAATTCGATAAATATCAGTTCAATCTCTGGATCGACATAATCAAATAAACGCTTTTTCTCCTTAAACACAAAGTGAGAAATTACTTCTTGGTCATTGTCAAACATTTCAAAATCTGTAATTGTCAAAGCAATTACAGGTTTTAACTTAAAGTAACCTTGACCGCGAATCAGTTGAGTAGAGTAAGTTTTCGCAGCATTGTAAACCACCCGTTTCGCAAAAGATGCTACATTTAGAACTTGCATTTCGATAATTACAATTGCGCCTCCTGCAAGCCTGGCTTTGACATCCAGGTAAGAGTCTTTGAGATACGGAACTCTCGATGCTAAATACGGGTCGATAATTTCTAGGTCGGCGATGGTGGGGTTGCCATCATAAATCATGGCATTGAGAAAGCTGATTAAAATTGGTTTGCTTTCGTTGGAACCGAATATTTTTTTGAATGCAAAATCGGTTTTGGGGTTAATGAATGTCATGGTCAATCTCTTTTAAAATGACTTACTTATTATTTTAACCCAGTTGGATATGTTGGGATTGGCAGCTATATCTTTTTTTCTGCAGCTCTCCGGGGTGGGCGAGTTGCCAAAACTCGATATTGGATGCTCTATCCAAGCTTGAGCCGGGGAATCCATCAGCAATTAGCCTTTGCTCTATGTTTTATTCTGTCAAATCGACTTGTCGAATCTCTTCTAGCGTCAGATCCAAACATTGTGCGATTTGCTCGTCGCTCAATCCTATTGCTTGCGAGCGTTGGATCGCCTCGATTTTCGCCTGCTGCTTTCCCCGCAAAAACTCAGGCGACTCTTCCTGTGATGTGCAGATATTCAGCGATCCGATTACATGATTATGAGCGACATGATGACCAGTAATGACGCCACCAGTAACGTTGCTAATCATTGACTTGCGAATCAGTGCCGATCGCAAATTTAGTTTATTAACCTCTTCTCTAAAAGCATCAGAGAACAACTCCCATAGCTCGTAGCCCACATCTTTAGCATAACCCTCCGTACAGTTCAGCTCTTGGGCAATATCCCCGTACTTTTGTCGTTTCAGAACGCCCTCAATCACGCCAACTTGCATATCATCTAAATGCTTGCCAGTTTTGGCAAAGACCACTTCATCTGTAAAAGCCAGTGCTTCTTTAACGTTCATCAGCTTTCCTCACGAACTCGCAATAATAAAATTATAACCCTCTCGATCCGACTAGATCCGACTATTTTCGCCTTGAATACAAAAACGATTCAAATTTTATTAAAATTTTCTACACGATCCGACTAAATCCGAGTTTTTTCGACTAGGCAGATTAATTTACAAGTTATAGCATTGTAAGTATAAAACTATCACTCAAGAAAAATTAACTTATGACGACTACCCAGATCGCTCTCAACAAAAAATCACATCCTTTGATGATGCACCTGAGCATCTTGCCAAAGTACGACATCTCCGAAGAGCCATCTACCTACAATCCCACCACGCAGACTTCTAATATCAAATCTATGTCTGGCACTAAATGTGAACGACAGGGTTCCATGCGGAGTGACGATTAGCATTTTCTCGGAGTATTTCGAGCGCACTCTTTTTTCTTGAAAGACCTGTATTAATTTTTGTAGTACAGGTCTTTCATTGTCAACTTTATTTTATTTGATTTAGATATGATCGACGTTTTAATCGTAACTTCCGAGACGGATGTTCATGCAAGTGCCGTTATCAAGGAATTGCATAAATCAGATGTTAAAGCAATTCGATTGAATTCAGAAAGTTTTATTCAAAAAAGTCACTATTTTTATGAATGGCAAGCTTCTGGCAATCCCAGTCAAAGTTTTTTGTGTTTTGAAGATTCTTTGAAAAAAGTTCAAGATATTGGCGTGATTTGGTGGCGAAAGCCAGAAGAGTATCAAGTATTTCCAGAAGTTAATGAGGATTGTGCTATCAAGTATTGTCGAGAAGAAACAGAGTATTTAATTTATTCTCTATCTGCACTATATCCGAAAGCTAGATGGAGCAATAACTATTACAATATGAGATTGTTATCTCATCGAATCAACCAAATCCCAATTGCTCAAAAACTGGGGATTACTATCCCTCCAACACTCGTCACCAATTCATACGAAGCTGCTTGCGAATTTGTGACACAACAGGGAAAGTGCATTGTTAAAGCGATGCGCTACGCTGGATTTGTACATGATGAAAAGCAGTACGGTTGCTATACTCGCCCCATTGATGTAGAAACTCTCTTAGCATTTCGAGAGAGCATTCGATTAGCACCCGTTTTTATTCAAAAACGCATTCAAAAGAAGGCAGAATATCGCGTTACATTAATTGGTAAGCATGATTTTGTCTGCCGGATTGATGCCAAACATATCAACGATTCAGACGTGACTTTGGATTGGCGCGTCACCGAACCGGATAAACTCGTTCACGTTCCCGACAATTTGCCGCTCGACTACCTCAACAAACTTCATCAAATGCTTGACGAGTTTGGTTTAAATTTTGGTGCATTCGATATCATTCGTGACGAGGATGACACCCTCTACTTTATCGAACTCAATCCTAACGGACAGTGGTATTGGATAGGAATTCTCACTAAAATGCCTATGGTTCGCGCAATGGTGGAACTCATCGAAGATTTAGCGCTGCAATATCAACAGGATTCCTGAATCGTCTATAGGTTGGTAATGAGGACGTCCGTCCGAGCGAGTTTTATGAGGACTGAAGTCTTCACTGCAAAGCAATTGTATTATGGTCGGTCCAGGGGACATAATCCGATCCGTCACGTGCGATCGCCCGACATCTACCCAAACCCTAGCTAACTACAGCCACCGCAGACTCTCGCACCTCAGAATGCTCCACCCGGAACACATTTGCGCTCAGATTAGCAACAAATTGTTTCCCCTGCTGCGTCAGTTGCAAATAGCCGATCGCATCCTTCACATACCGATAAACCACATTCCAATAAAACTTCGGATAACCCTCCCGCAACTCCCCCGGGTGCTGATAGCCCAAAACCCGATTCTGGCCAGTCTCCTCAAACTCGTAAAACAGCGCGGCAATCTTTTGCAAATATCGCGGATCGCTCAACTGACCAATTAAATCAGCAGCGCGAACTAAACCCGGATAATTCACAGTATCTTGATAATCTTCATCCGCAGGAACCGGAAAACGAGTCAACTCAATATTACGCTTAACCAGCTCAGCATCAATCAGTTTGTGACCGCCAAAACGCTCGTCAATAAACATTTTTCCCCGATCGACATGATAAGGCGTCAAACTAGCATCAGTCCCCCCCGGAGGCAGAGTTAATTTCATATCGCCTATTCCTGTCGCATACAGTCCCAAATCTTTTCTATCTTGTCGGCAAACACCTTTAACATACCCGATATCGTGACATAGCATAGCAATGTGAAAATGCAGCCAATCTTCGCAGGAAACACCCCCTTCGCGGATGTGCTTCCCACGCAGAATTTCTTGTCCTACCAAAGTCACTAAAATAGTGTGTTCGACATTGTGGTAAAGAGCATCGCTATTAGCAATATTTTCTAAAGCCATGCTCGCCGCCCAAGCAATAATCTCGCCATAGTCAGATTTGCATCCCCCGTAAGTGTGGCTGTAGCCTTCAATCAGCAGATTTACACAAGCGTTAATCAGCAGTTCAGTTGCGTTAAACATATTCACTTCCCTGAGCAAAAGTATATTATTAAATTATTTTTATAGTTATTGTTTTTGTTGCTACCGTTTGATGTTATTTTTGGCTTAACCGCCCCGATGGATGCCCCCTCCTATCTAGATGTATCCACTGATATTATCAACGATTATGGCTTAAATTAGCGCTCTGGCAACTATGAGAGCGACGCACCCCGTAAATAATTCATATCAATGGGCGATCGAGGTATGACACCCCTCAATCAGCAGTACGGTGTTACATCTTCCCCACATACCTCAGTCGATTTTAGATTTTAAATTAACTCCACAGATACATCTGGGAGCTTTAACTAGGGTCGAAAATTTTGGGTTGCTGACGCCTCCTGTTGGAAACTTGTATCCGTTTTTGGGCGGGGTCAGCCAAAAATGAGAGCGATGGAAAACGCAACCCCATTAATTCCTCATACACAGGATTCAGGTTGCACAGATGCGGTATGTGGAAAAGATGGTGTCCCAATAACTGGATATCTCTCTCAAAAGGACACCGTCCGGATATAAGTTAGCACCACCACCGAGCTACTTGCGGAGTTCCCCCTGCCATGCTATGAAGCCACTTTGGCACTGGTTGCACGAGGCGATCGCGAAAAGTTAAGTCTGGGCGATGATTTTCAGGGAAAATACTTGTAGTCGAGTTCATCATTGAGTTCAGAAATCATTACTAACAAAAAGTTATGAATTACCCCACTTAATCATCAACGAAACCCGCTGTTGGTCGGGTGAGGAGAAGAAGTTTTATACGTGACACTCGCGGCCCCACAATGTAATGCGAAGAGCTAGCATTTGTGATTTAATATTCCCCAAAATGTGAGACAGATCACAGGCCCTGTACCCAACAGAATATATATTTAGATAGATGGCAAGAAAATAAGATACAATAGCTTGTAACCCTCTGTCGCAGCTTCCCCCTCCCACGATCTGCGATATAGTAATCTGTCTACTTACTGATAAAGGTTACAGGCAATGATTCCAGAAAAAAATAGAGATGCCGACCTTGCTCAACGCCGACACACAGATATTGTGCTGGAAAAACTTCCTATAGAAGTTAAAGATTGGGCCCAAAGCTTGCCTTGGAACCAGCGGCGCTATGTCTTGTCCCTCTGTTACATATTGTGCGCATCTACTCCCGACTCGCAAGCAGAATTTTTAGATGATTACACAGCCGACGGTTTAATTTCAAAAATGTTTGAAGATGTAGATACTCTAAACCGAGTCAAACAGTATTTAATCAGATTTCGAGTCAACAAAGAATTAAACGAATCAGATTTAAGAAGCTACATCAAACAATTTTATATCCACTCAGCTCAACAAGCGTGCCGGAAAACTGACCAATATTTAGAATCAGCACTCCGCTTCGTCTTGAGTACAGAAGAACGCAATAATGTTTTTAACTACATTTTGGGCTTTGAATTTATTAAAATTGTTTTTCAAATGAGCTGGTTGCAACACGAAAGATTAGCGAGACTGCAAAAAAATCAGTCGCAGTTTATTGAAACCTATATCAAGCCGATTCAACACGTACACAAAATTAATGGCATAATTGTGCCGAAAGATGAGAGAATATTTTTTGCCAGACGCGCCTATTACGTTCAAAAGCCTAAGATTTCTTACAAAAAACTTATGGAATTAGTCATGGCAACTTTTACTACAGAAATGGTTACTCACTGCGGATTTGACCTCAGCCTCCACGCTCAATCTCTGGGCTTTGACTGGGATTACATTTATGTTCCCGAACCAGAAGAAGAAATATTTTCGGCGTTGCATAATTAAAGGATGATATTGAGGTTAATCAGTATGGAATGTCCAGACTGCTTGCTCGACGAGAACCAGTAACAATGGACATAAAACAGGCAATCTTTCATTAACTCTGCCGCAATTGTGGTCGCCCCGTGAAAGTTGCTCTACCGACAACCAATCGTGGCTATAGCTATAAACTCAAACGTGAATGTCTTAAAATCTATGTCAATAGCATGGGTCTGCGAGCAATTGAGCGTGGTCATTGCGTGTTCATCATACAACTATTATTACTTGGCTAAAAGCAGTGGGAAAACAGTTGCCAGATGCCTATACACGCGAACAAATTCCTGAGGTCGGCTCCAGGCGATGAGGTAGAAGCCTTTATCGGCTCAAAAAAAACTTGCATCTGGCTGTGGAAAGCGGTAGACCATTTTCGCTTCAGGCATCTTGGTCATCTTCTTAGGAGATGATAGTGCTGTTACTTTCCAACCTTTATGAGAAATTGTTAGTAATTGGCATTGTTATTTTTACGTCACTGATGGATGGTCTGTTTATCTTTATTCCCTTTCTAATGGCGGCCCGATTGTAAGCCAAACTTATATGACCAGATTACAAGGAGAGAACAGGCGCGGCAGTCATTATTTAGCTCGTCTACACTGCAAAACTTTATCCTATTCCAAGTAAGTGAGAAATGCTGGCTCCCTCGAAGAGTCTATTAATTCATTACCTCATGTTTGGTGATGTCCCTGAACCCGATCGCTTCATCCCTTAATTCAGCAATGCCAGATTTCCTACTGACTTGCAATTTATTCATTGAATTTACGCAGTAAGGTGCGCACGCATCAGCGCACCCTACGTTGCTTTTTTCTATTTACTTTTAGTTTGGCGTTACGCAAAGGAGAGTTGTTCTAGGCATTCGGGTTCTAGTCGGCTGCTTAAAACTTGGTTTTTCAGCCGGATTTGATAGAAAATAGGAGGGATCGAGCAATTAACCTTCCCCTTGCATTTCTTCAATTTCAAACCAGCTAACTATCACACCCGCGAGGGGAATAGCCAGAAATATGCCTAAAAGTCCTGCGGCTCTAGCGCCTACTAACAGTGCAAAAAACACTACTACCGGATTGAGGTTAAGGGAATTTTGCATGAGTCTCGGATGAATAAAGTTGTCTTGAATTTGCTGCAAAACAATGCAAGCTGCCAAGACTTTTAAAGCTAGCCACACATTTTGAGACAATACAATAAAACACACTAAGCTAATTCCCAGCGTCGCTCCGATTCCCGGAACTAAATCAAACAATCCGATAATAAATGCTAAAATCAAAGGAAATTTCACATCTAAAAGTAGGAAAATTACAAAGCTTGCTGTTGTCAAAAATAACATTAACAGAATTTGTGCCTGAAAAAATCCTAAAAAGTTTCGTTCTATTGTTAAACTTAAACGCCTGTGCAGGTGTCGAGGTATAAATTTGAGAACCAACACCCACAGCCTCTCTCCATCAAGTAACATGAAAGAGGCTACCACCATAATTAATATTAAATTCAATAAATTGGTTAAAAATACTTGTAAAAAAGCAATACTCGAAACAACTCCAGCTAAAGCTTGATTTCGCAGTTGTTCCTCAATAACTCGCAGGTTAACTTGCAGGTTTCTCGCCCGCAGGAATGCTTCGATGCGCTCGGACAGAGGCGCCAGAGCATTCACAAATTCAGTCATGCTGTCAATTAATTGCTGCCCTTGAGATAAAAGAGTGACGCCTAGGGTGACGGTGAGACCGCCAAAAACTAAAATGGTGAGCAAGACAACGAAGGCGACAGCTAAACTTCGCGGTAAAAATCTCTGGAGAGTTCGCACCGGATAGTTGAGCAAAAAAGCCACGAGTGCAGCAATCGTGAAAACAGCGACGGCAGTTTCAAAGTAAGCTAAAAGTTGCAGTCCAGCCCAACCTGAAGCAAATAAAAGCAAAAACCGAACTAAGACTAAATTGCTTAGCATATTCCAAAAATTGGGAGGGGTTTTTTCTTGCTCTTTCACAGGGATTTCCAGGGGTTAATAATAACTCAAAAATATTGCAGAACCCTCTTTTAGAATCGCACCCAAGATAGATATGTGGCTATCCCCCTCAAGGCAGAAAACAGTTGTCGAAGGAAGAAGCAAGAGGGGAGAAGGAAGAAGTTAGAAGGAAGGCAGTAGGCAGTGCTTTCTAACTTCTGTCTGAGGCAGGGGTGGGTTCTCTTCAGCATAGGTGCGATCGCGAATGCCGAATAAAACACGCCCGCGATCGAATCAAACAGCCTTTCTGAGTCTAAAACCGCCTCGGAAACTCTTTGGGATGGCAGTATTTGTTGTGCCAGCCCGATCGCAACTAACACACAAACGCTCAAACAAAGCCGGCGCCGAAAAACCGGCTTTCAGTGCCAGTCGCGAAAAAATTCAACTCTGCCTTGTGGAAGATAGTATGAACAGGTCAATTTTTGGGATACTTGAAACTAGCACTCAACTTAGCTGAGGAATAAACGTGCTGCTCTCAAAAGGCTTTGAAGTAGAAATGTATACCGGCACTCCCGAAGGTGAGGTTGTCGGTCTCTCCGATCGCATAGTTGCCGATCTAGAGGGATTTGTGCGGGAGCCTGATAGCCGCAATGTGGAGTACACGACCGCCCCGCTGTGCAGCTACGATCGCCTGCTGTGCGCTTTAGTCAAGCCGCGAGTCCGTCTGCGCGAGTATCTCAAACAATTGGGCGACTATACCTTGCTGCCGGGAAGTACCTTGTCTCTCGGGGGGAGCGATCGATTTTATCGGTCCGATCCCAACAACCCCTACCACACCTACATAGAGCAAACCTACGGCACCAAAGTCGTCACCGCCAGCATTCACATCAACATCGGCATCTCCCAACCAGAACTGCTGATGCGCGCCATCCGCCTCGTCCGTGTCGAAGCACCGCTGTACCTTGCCTTGAGCGCCTCTTCCCCCTTCCTCGACGGCGAAGTCACGGGCTATCATTCCACTAGGTGGGGTTTGTTTCCCAAAACTCCCGCCATCGTCCCCCTGTTTGAAAGTCACAGACATTACATCCAGTGGACTGAAGAACAGCTAGAACTCGGCACCATGCAAAACGTCCGCCATTTGTGGTCTGCAGTGCGGCCCAATGGCGATCGCCGCCCCTACTGTCTCAACCGCCTCGAACTGAGAATTTGCGACCTCGAAGTCAATCCTCTGGCTTTGTTGGCCATCACTGCCTTACTAGAAGCTCGCATTTGGCAGATGATGGAAGACCCCAGCTTAGACCCGTTAGAACTGTGCACCTTACCGGCGGCCACCCGCAACGAAGACTTAGTTGCCCTCACAGACGCCAACGAAATTGCTGCATCCGGGCAAAGTTTGGATGCCGAACTCACCCACTGGCAAGACGGCAGAACTATTCTGGCACGAGATTGGATTGAGGAAATTTACCGAGAAGTGTGGCCTATAGCCAAAAAACGCGGCTTTAGCTGCTTTCTCTCGCCGCTCAAAAAGGTTCTCCGGGAAGGCAACACCGCCCAGCAGTGGTTGAAGCTGTACGAGGGCGGTTCGGACACCCGCAGTATTATTCGCCAAGGGATTCAGGGGATGTCTCACCAAGAATGGGAACTCGAAGACAACTTGTGCGCCCAGTTAGTTGCCTGAAGTACCCGCCGTTATAATAACGGGGGCTTTCACTAGCCCCCAGAGTATGCGTACTCAGCCAATAATAAAAATAGCCGGAACCTCCCGCGAAAAAGTTGCAGAGCGCCGCCCTTAAAACAAATCAGAATATTTAATGAGTGGAGTTCGACAAAGGTTATAAATAAAAGCTATAAGGTATATCTACCTTTGGGTAGTTTGATAAATTTCCCAATAGCTGTATTTTTCGCTTTTAATTAGCTTCATGCCCCAACTTGTCTTGATTCACCCGCAAATCCCCCCGAATACTGGCAATATCGCCCGCACTTGCGCTGCCACAGGCACGGAACTGCATTTAGTGGGCCCGCTGGGGTTTGAAATTAGCGATCGCTACCTGAAACGGGCAGGCTTAGATTACTGGCCCTACGTCAATCTCCACTGCCACGAAGACTTAGCGGCTTTTCTGTCCTATCGGCAGCAGCGCGGGGGACGAGCGATCGGATTCAGCACTGGCGGGCGATGCAGTTATGCGCAATTCCAATTTCAGCCCAGCGACTGGCTGATGTTTGGTTCGGAAACTGTAGGGATTCCCCAATTCGTTTTAGATGCCTGCGACGCCACAGTTTTTATTCCTATGAGCCAGCCTGGAGTCAGGAGTTTGAACCTCTCCGTCAGTGCGGCTGTAGGTTTATTTGAGGCTAAACGACAGTTGGGCGAGCTGGGATCGATCATTATCAACACATAAATATATAGATATTTAATAGCTGCTGTAGGGTGCCAAATCTCCCTTTAAGTATAAGAAATTTGTATCAAAGCGGTGAAAATCTCGATAGCAGAGATTAATATATTTTATTCATTCAAAAACAGATTGTTATCAGCCACACCAAATTACTCGCAAGATGATTCAGGAACAAAAACAGAGGATTTTAGCGATTTAGGGCGTCAGCGAGCACCAGCTTGGGTCAGAACACTATATCTAGTAAATATACGGTTGTAGCCTGTCCGGAAATTAGCTTACAGTCGGATAATAGGTAAGTGTTCAGAGCCTTACGGGAACGAAGATTTTATGTATTCGTTCCAGCTATTGCGGTGTAAGGCTTTTGGGGTTAATTGCAGCAGCTGAGACCGAGAATTTCAAAATTTTTGACGGTTTGAGCTTGTCTAAATTAAAAAAGCAAGGTAATCTGGCCTAAGCATGATAGCTGTCAACAATCAGAATATTTTTGCTTGTTGATTTAAATTCAGCGTCATGCGATCCCCTTGAGTGTTTCCAAGGACAGTTAGCGCTTCTCAGTAGGAGGTCGTTTTTTTGAAACGAACATATCCCCAAATTAAGCCTGTTCAGGCTAGTGAAATCGACAGAGACGGTTCTGCAGAACCGTCGAAACAGACAACGCTCAGCACAGGCAGAGTTCGCTCTCTCGCCACGATCGGGCTGGCAATATCGGTAGGTGCTTCTGGCATCCTGCTACCGAGAAATGGAGACAGCGCTCGCGCGTCTGAACTCGCACCGACATCAGAATCCACCGCTGAAGTACAGCCAGTATCGGCCAACGGGCCCGCTACCTCCGCACAAGTTGACGGTTCCCGGACCCAACAGCCCGGCTCATCTTCTGACCCGGTGGCGGTTAAGGTACAGCAGGGGCAAAGCCTTTGGGAGCTTTCTCGGGATTATGCAGTTGAACCGTTGGCACTAGCAAGTGTCAACGACATCAAACCCGATATCATACTCCAAGTAGGCCAAGAACTCACAGTTGCTCTGGCTCCGGGAGCCGCGCCACAACAGAACGCCGCCGATACCGCCGTGGCTTCGCTAGAGCTAGCAGGGGCAGTCAATCCCGAAGAAAAGTTAAATCTGACTGGCTCCGAGCCGTTGGATAGTGCTGCCATGACAGCGCTGCCATCAACCGCAGCGACCCCGTTTGTCACGCCGGTACCGGAACAAAGTTCGATCGAGATCCCGAAGGCAGAGGGGGCGATCGACAGTTTGAAAAAACAGGAAAACCGCACCACAGAAGCGGGTCGGACCCAGTTAGGGTCTGAGGGGGGAGCAAATTTATCTACACCTGCGGCATCTTTGCCGGAGTCAGCACCGAGGCTGGCAGCCCCCGGCTCTGCAACTGAGACAACTATTCCCGACCTCGGGGCCACACCTGTAATTCCAAATGCCGGGGTCGGTCAAGCAGCATCGCCCGATCGAGCATTCGAGTCAATTGAACAGTCTCTGGCAACACCCAGTTTGCCCTCGGCTGTGCTAGTCCCCCCAGCGGGAAGTAACGCCGGGTCGGCTGAGGTGCTCTACAGCGTGCGTCCGGGAGATACCCTAGATGCGATCGCCAAAGGTCACGGCGTATCACCCAAAGAGCTGATCTCCGCCAACAAGCTCGGCAACCCTAACTTGCTGAATGTTAATCAACGGCTGAAAATTCCCCAAGTTCGGTCAAATAATCCAGTGGTGCAGGCGGCAGCCTCTTATTCGGCCTCCAACTCTACATCTGTCTGGTCGGCGACTTCGGTTCCCGCATCGGTGAACCCCAGCTCGTCTACCTCGGAAATAGCCAGTGCTGGCGTTGCAGCACCCGCGCCCACAGTCCCGGTTGTCTCTCCCCTGGCGAACTTGGAAGGTCTGAACAATATTTCAGCGCCGATGGTTCCCCAAGTTAACAGCATTCCCCTAACTCAAGTTTCCCAAACCATTAGCGACCCCGGGAAGCTGAATCTTCAAGGCGAACCAACATTTACAGGTGCAGTTGACACCAGTGCCCTGCCCTCGCCAGCCAGTGCAACTGCTACCGCCAGCGCTACGGGATTCGACCCGCAGCAGCTCAGCTTCGTGCCAAATGCTAGCGCCCAGGGTTTAAATGCCGCTCCAACTAGCGCTTTACCAGAGTCGAATTCGGAGGCTCTCCCCACTGCCGAAGCTCTCAACCCTTATTCCGAACGCTTGAGGGCAGAAGTGGTCAGGCTGCGAGAGGAATATCGTGCCTCGCGCAATTCGATCGGGGCAAATGCGGTGTCGCTGGCTCCAACTGACAGACCGGAGGCGCCAAGAGTCTCGAGCAACCAGTCTGAGGAGCTCCCCAGTGTCAATCCCTATCTCTACACCCCCGACTATACTGAGGCGGTGCAGAATGAAATCAGCAGACCCCCATCGAGAGCTTGGTCCGAGCAGGTTCAGAAGCAGCAGCAAGAGCGTTTTGACCCCGCTCGCGCAGCGGAACAGCAACCGATCAACCTGACTCCGAGAATTACTCAGGAGCAGCCTGTGGTGGCAACTGCTCCTTTGGGAGCCGAGGGTTACGACCCCTTGAGCAACCCGTCTTTGGGACGCATGGTTTCTCCGGAACTGCCTCCGCTTTCCAACCCTGATACTTATCTGCCTAACGGCAAACAACAGTCGGCTAACGGGTTTATTTGGCCGTCTAAGGGCGTTCTTACTTCTGGCTACGGTTGGCGCTGGGGACGGATGCACAAGGGAATTGATATTGCAGGGCCGATCGGCACGCCAATTGTGGCAGCATCTGACGGGGTGGTTACCTATGCTCAGTGGAATGACGGCGGCTACGGGTATCTGGTGGAAATTACCCATCCAGACGGGACTGAGACTGTCTATGCCCACAACAGCCGGATTTTGGTGCAAAAGGGTCAGAAGGTCGCTCAAGGCGAACAGATTTCAGAAATGGGCAGCACTGGCTTCAGTACCGGGCCGCACTTGCACTTTGAAATTCATCCCGCAGGACAGGGTGCTATCAATCCAATGGCTTTTCTGCCCGACGATGCGTCCAGCGCTTCTCGGTAACGACTGGTCGGAAGTTATGGGTTTTGAATGATTACCAAAACTCATAACTTTTACTAGAAGTTATTAGAAATTCGGTTGTTTTAAAAGCAGACAGAGCTCGTCCTACCGTGCTACGATAGTAAATCGTGAAGTAGATTTGGCTCAGTGGCGCAGTGGTTAGCGCAGGGGACTCATAAGCCCAAGGTCGCAGGTTCAAATCCCGCCTGAGCCATGATTTAATCAAAAAAACCGCGCTCTCAATATTGAGAGCGTGTTTTTTTGATTTCTCAAGAAGATACTTGTAGTCGTTATGAGTATGATATATTTGTAACAGTTCGTAAAAAAGGAAAAAAATCTATGACCAGTGAATGCCTCCGGGTTGGTCAAGCTGCACCTGATTTCGCAGCAACAGCCGTAGTGGATCAGGAATTCAAGACAGTTAAACTGTCCGACTATAAAGGCAAAAAGTATGTAGTTTTGTTCTTCTACCCCTTGGACTTCACCTTTGTGTGCCCGACTGAGATTACAGCATTTAGCGATCGCTACGAGGACTTCAAGAAAATCGATACCGAAATCCTCGGCGTATCCGTTGACAGCGAATTCTCTCACCTGGCTTGGATACAAACAGACCGCAAATCAGGCGGTGTCGGCGACCTTAACTATCCCTTAGTTGCTGACCTCAAAAAAACAATTAGTTCTGACTACAACGTCCTCGACCCAGAAGCAGGCATTGCCCTCAGAGGTCTGTTCATCATCGACAAAGAAGGCATCATCCAACACTCTACTATCAACAATCTTGCCTTCGGCCGTAACGTGGACGAAACTCTCCGCACTCTGCAAGCTATCCAACACGTGCAGTCTCACCCTGATGAAGTTTGTCCCGCCGGCTGGCAGCCCGGTGACAAGACTATGACTCCCGATCCGGTCAAGTCTAAGGTATTCTTTGCTGCTGTTTAAGCACATTATATTTGTAGGGACACGGCAGCGCCGTGTCCGTACCCGCAGAGGCATTTATCGAAAAATTGGGTCTAAAACCTCCCCATTCTAGGGGGACTTTACTTTTATTTCACTTTAGCTTACCATAGCAAATATAGTTTGGTAAGTGCAATGTTAAAAGCCTGCAAGTACAGAATCTATCCGACTCAAGAGCAATCTATATTGCTTGCTAAGTCGTTTGGATGTGTACGGTGGTTTTACAATTTTGCGCTTAACCTAACCAGTGAAACTTACAAAGCAACAGGTAAGGGTTTAAGTCGAAACGACATCATTAATTTGTTACCTTCGCTAAAAAAAGAATATGAATGGTTAACAGAACCACCTTCACAATGTTTACAGCAAGTAGCATTGGATTTGTCTAGTGGTTTTTTGAACTTTTTTGAGAAACGGGCTAAATACCCAAATTTCAAGAAAAAGGGACAAAAGCAATCTATCCGATTCCCACAAGGAATTAAATTAGATGGCGACTATCTCACGTTGCCAAAACTAGGTAAGGTTTACTGCAAAGTATCTCGATTGCTGGAAGGAAATTTAAAATCTGTTACCGTATCGGTAAATCCATCAGGTGAATACTACGCCGCTTGTCTCTACGATGATGGTAAAGATAAGCCTGTTTCATCGTCAGAGGGAAAAGCTATTGGTGTAGACATGGGGATAAATCATTATGCAATTACGTCTGACGGGACTAAGCATGGCAACCCCAAATATTACCGTAAATATGAAGTTAAACTAGCCAAGAGACAAAAGCAACTTAGTCGCAAACAAAAAGGGTCTAGGAATCGTAACAAAGCACGGATTAAAGTTGCTAAAGTGCATGAAAAAATCACCAGATGTCGGGAAGATTTTCTCCAAAAACTAAGTCGTAAATTAGTTGACGAAAACCAAGTCCTAGTGGTAGAAAATCTGGCAGTTAGAAACATGGTAAAAAATTCCCAACTAGCTAAATCAATCAGTGATGCTGGATGGGGTCAATTTTGCACCATGTTGAAGTACAAGTCAGAGTGGGAGGGAAGAATCTACATCGAAATCGATAGATTTTTTCCCAGTTCAAAAACTTGTAGTAACTGCTTACATCAACTAGATAACCTGAGTTTAGATATTCGTAGCTGGCAATGTCCCAAATGTCAAACGGTACATGACAGAGACATTAACGCCGCCATGAATATCCGCGATGAAGGTTTACGACTTTTGGCGGGAGGGCATCTCGCTAACGCTTCCAGACGACGTGTAAGACCATCTAAAGGCACTGCTTTTAGAGGCAACGTTGGATGAAGGAAGAATCTCGGCCGTTTTACGGCGGGGAGTTGTCAATTAACCGGATTTTTAATTACCAATTAGCAATTAGCAAGTACCCAATTAGGAAATATGCTGACTTCTACTAATTTTAGCGGCTTGTTAAATGAGCGGTTTTTCCAAAATTTATTGCCTGTGCCGGCGAGTAATGTTCTGAAGCTGGGACAGATGACGCCAGATTTTGAATTGCCGGATATTAATAATGGCAAATTGGTGCGGCTGTCGAATTATCGGGGCGATAAGCCGGTAGTTCTGGCTTTTACGCGGATTTT
This sequence comes from Microcoleus sp. AR_TQ3_B6, assembly GCF_036702785.1. Taxonomy (NCBI): domain Bacteria; kingdom Bacillati; phylum Cyanobacteriota; class Cyanophyceae; order Oscillatoriales; family Microcoleaceae; genus Microcoleus; species Microcoleus sp. AR_TQ3_B6. The sequence goes on from NZ_JAUBVJ010000018.1 coordinate 44,747, forward strand.
TACTGAAAAGCAATATTGCCCTTTCTGTTTTCCTCACATTAAAGCTTTGAATGAAAACTGGGAAAAATTTGCCGCTCGCAATATAGAATTATTGATGGTTGCCAGTACCGACGATCGCCAAAGCCAAATTGTGGTTAGAGATTTAGGCTTGAAAATGCCTCTGCTGTCCGATCCAGGCGTAAAAGTGTTTCGGGCTTATCAAGTCGGTCAGGCTTTAGGTGCTCCTTTGCCCGCTCAGTTTGTTTTGGATGCAGAGGGAAAACTCGTCTTCAAACATTTGTTTTCTTTCATAGACCACAATGCTAGTGTGGACACTTTGCTGCAGTATGCCAATGGGTAAGGACACCGCTACAGTCATTAGTCATTAGTCAACAGTCATTAGTCATCAGTCATTAGTCAACAGTCACCAGTCAACAGTCAACAGTCAACAGTCAACAATGACGGACGGTGCAACCGGAATCAATATGACAGTGGCTGCTACAGCTTTTTAGTCATAAATACTTATTGTGCCAATTGCGATGGCGGAATGTTGCCATGTTCGATCGACATTAATCTAGGCTATAGCTTGAATGTAGGTAGTACAAGTTTAAGCCGATGTCGTCTCCCAAAGGTCGATCGAGCAAAATTGAATTGAGCGTCTTAGCCTCGCATCCTGAGTTGTTGACAGGTTTAGAAGCGTGGCTGCGGCTGGGTTTGCTTTCGCCCGCCGAAGTTGAGCAATTGTGCCGGCAGTATTTAGTCTGCCCAGTCAGAAATCCCGCTGCAGACATTTCTGAAATTGACGGTCCGCGAGTTCCTATGAACGAGCCAAAAGTACCTGTCCCCTCAACGCCTCAAGCATTACCTAGCAGCAGAGAAAGCCTTGCTACGCCCACAAAAACTACTCCAGCCCCTAATTTTATCGCTCAAATTTTGCACTCGCTAATGGCAGAAATTAGCGTGGTGTGGCTGTTGTTTTTAGGAGTGTTCATGGTAGTTGTCTCCTCAGGAGTCTTAGCTGCCAGTCAGTGGGAAAGATTTCCTGCCGCCGGACAATATGGAGTATTGTTAGCTTATACTTTAACTTTTTGGGCGATTAGCACTTGGGCAAACAGACAACAGAATTTGCACTTGACTGCTCGAACTTTGCAAGAAGTGACACTGTTGCTAGTGCCGATCAATTTTTGGGCAATGGATACTTTTGGATTGTGGCGGTATCCTTGGGACTGGGCGGTAGCAATCGCAGCGGCACTTATTTTGACTTGGATAACTGCCCGGATTATAAAAGATCAATATCAAAGCTTTTCAGGAAACAACATCACTCGCTCGATCGCCATAAATCACTTGGGATTGAGTTATTTGCACTGGGGGTGGGGAAGTGCCGGCTTTTCCCTGGCTGCGGTTTATTTGGGTACAGTGGGAACTGCTGCTGCTACAGTTTATCAAGTTCAGCAACAACGATTGCAATCTATCACACCCGCGGGAAATACTGAAACATTCGCCGCTGCTTCCAGTTCGAGCAGAGATTTTCTGACTTACAAAAAAGCGGCTTTAGTAGCTTATTCCTTAGGAATTTTACTGGGTCGGGCGATATTTGTCAAGGATGTAAATATCGCGGAAATGGGTTTAGCTTTGGGAATCTGCGGCGTGCTTTTAGCATGGCCCGATTGGCAGCACCCCCTCGCATCTGGGACTATTGAAAACAATATATCCGACCAGCCAAATCCGAGCAAATTTTTTAACTGGCAATTAGCGGGAATGGGTTTGGTGGGTTTGGGATACCTGGTTTGTTTTCGCGACATTCCGCTACAGGCGATCGCAGTTAGCGGATTGGCTGTTTGGTTTTTTTACAACCGTTTAGTGCGGTTTTGGCAAAAGTTTGATTTGCTAATGCTTGAGGCCGTCGGACTTCAGAGTATTTGGCTGTTTTGGCGAGTGCTTCCTTTAGGGATTAAAACACAATTTGTTGCATTTTTAACTCAGCTTACAAACTCTCAGCAAACTCCTTGGGCTTTTTGGGGTGTTTTGCTGTTGCCTTATTTAATTTTAATGGTAAGTGTGGCCCAATGGCTCTACCGCAAGCGAAAGTTTCAACTTGCCCGTTTTGGCGAAAACCTTGCTCTCAGTTTGGGGATGGTTTTAACTGTTGTTAGTTTAGTCAATCCGTTTTGGCGATCGCTCAATTTATTCGTCTCTACTTTAACTTTAGGTTGGATAACTTGGAAATACGTAAGTGCCGACAATTCCCGGCGAGTTTCGAGGCAGGCTGATGCTGTTGAACAACAGGGAAATCCCGCTATTTTGGTTCCCCTAACTCACATTATTGGTTTAGGCGCGATCGCTTCGGCAATTGACTTATTTTTTCCCAACCAGACATCCAATATTTGGTCAGCAATATTATTAATATTCATGGCGAGTGAATGGGTATTTTTTGTCTGGATGAAAGCGGGCAATTCCCGAGAAAATTCTGCTTTTTTCCGCTGGCATCCTGCATGGTTTCAAAGTTCCTGGTATCTGGGCTTAGTATTAGCAGGATTCAGCTTTATATTGTTGCAAAATTATTTAATTGCGGGTACTGCCACTTATCGCCCTCAGTGGAGTTTGCTCTGGCTGGCGACTCCTTTGGCTTTGACGGCTGTTGCTAAATATACTGAGCCTCCCCACAAACAAGTTGCCAGTACCTTTAGTGCGATCGCCTTAATATTCGCACAATTTCTAATTTTTACTTTTCCGGGATATCGGTTAATTGGTTTTGGCTTTGCAGCCGGATTAATGTTGGTCAATACTTACTATTTAGTAGAGCTACCAGCGGCTGTGATTGGAGTGGGGTTTGGCTTGAGTTTCCTAGCTGCGGCGATCGAGCAATTAGGTTTTGTGTCGGGTTGGGATTGGGCAATTGCCGGGGCGATCGCTGTTTTGTCTCTGTGGTTGCTTCGCAGCATGATTGTTCGTTTTTCCAGCCGTTTGCCTGAGTCTTCTCAATTAACTCAAATTTACGATCGAGCTTTAGATGCTTGGGCCATCTTACTGGCAGGCTTGCTGTTAACAACAATTACTTTTTATTCCTTTGACTTCTACGCAGGCAGTACCTTGAGTTCCCAGGCTTCTGCTGAAGTTTTGGCTGCTATTTTGGTGATAATGGCTGCGATTATTTTCCGAAGTTTACGCCAACTTTCCCCTCTGGCAATTTATGCCTTGGCTTGGAGTTTGGAGTTGTTGACAGCAGTCGGTTTGAGTTTTGTCGATCGCACTACGATTAATTTGGCAGTTGCTAATATCGCTCTCGGGTTGTCTACGCAATTATTGGGCGATGTGTGGCGGCGCCGCCACCCCGATCCAACAATTTTGCCTAGCATTCATTTTATACCTTTGGTTTACGGGGTATTGGGTTTAACTTTCCGATCGCAAACTTTTGCGAATTGGACTGGTTTAACTGTGTTGGGTGCGTCTTTAATTGCGATCGGCATTGGTAGGCGGGAGCAAGAATTCAAACCTTTGGTTTATTTGGGATTAATTGGCGTGTCCGTTGCTGCTTACGAATCGCTACTCTATCAACTTTTTCAAACATCAGGAGGAGTTTTTGGCGACGGCTTAATTGTCCTGGCAACTCTCGGCACAACCTTAACCTATATCTATCGCATTTTATCTCCTTGGCTCAGCAATTATTTACATTTAACCAATGCTGAACTAAAAATATTTACTCACCTGCACTGGGTTTTGAGCAGTTGGCTGCTGATTTGGGCTTCGGCAAATGATATTAAATCCGGCTTAAGTTTAGGATTAGTCACAGGTGCTTTATTAGTTCAATATGCTTTCTGGCAAGGGCGAAATAATCTCGATCGCCAATGGGCAGAAATTTGGATTTACTTGGGTTGGCTAGAAGCCTTTGGCATCCGGCTTTACTGGATCAATACACCTTTAGTTAAGTATATTTCCGGGCCGCTGGGACCTTGGAAAGTTGCCTTCGCTTCTCTATTAGCCTATTTCATTTACATTTTGCCTTGGGACAACTGGGGTTGGTCAAAAAAACCTTGGCAGGTAATTGCTTCGCTGATTCCAATAGTTGCTATTTTGGAAAGTCCGGCTAAGTTTTATCCGATTAGCTTGCTGATAGCTGCCGCGTTTTATGTTTTCCTGGCTTGGGAAAGGCAGGAAGTCCGTTTTACCTATGTGAGTGTGGCGATAATTGACTGGATATTGCTCAGGTGGTTTGGACAAATGGGATTGACTCAGCCAGAGTTTTATGTTACTCCTTTAGGACTTTCTTTCCTTTACGTTGCTCAGTTCGATCGCACTCTCAAATTACCAGCAGAAAAACCGCTGCGCCACACTCTGCGAATGCTCGCAACTGCGCTGATTTGCGGGATACCTCTTTTGACTCAGCAAAGCCACGGTTTAGTTGCGGGAGCTTTTAGTTTGGCGGCGATTGCAGCGGGTTTGGCGCTGCGAGTTCGGGCGTTTTTGTTTGTGGGAACTGGAATTTTCTTAATCAATATTTTTTATCAGTTGGTGGTTCTGATATTCGATTATCCGCTGATTAAATGGGCGATTGGTTTGGCTTTTGGGATTGTGTTTATCTGGATTGCTGCTACTTTTGAAACTCGGCGCGATCGCATTTCTGCTTTTGTGCAGCATTGGGTTGTACAATTGCAATCTTGGGAGTAAATTTATTAGGACTTACGCACAGACTCTAATTGTAAGGTGCGCAGTGCGCACCTTACCACTACAGATAGTGTAAAAATTGATTCCTTGCGTAAGTCCTGTTCTGAAGCCATTTTTGCCTGGGTTTTTGTCTAATTTCGGCCATAAGGCATTGGTAACAAGTTAAGCTAAGAAAGCATTTGTCAATCAGCAATTATGCTCAAAATTTACTCGGATTTTGGGCATAAAACTGAGATTTGGGCGATCGTGCGATCGTGCCGAGGGTGATATTTATACCTACTCCCTCTCAAATCGTGAATTTTCCACTTCTAAAAAAGCAGTTTTTTTGAGTAATATTACTGATTGACAAATGCAATTAAGTCTTAACTTGTCACTAATGGCCATAAGGAGGGTTTATCTCCCATCTTGGTTTAGATAAACCATTATCTAAACTAGAGTAAACAATATATATGCTGCCATCCCCAAAGTTATAAGTGCTATGAGTAAACCTGATAAATAATTGTTCGGGAGTTTTAGTTAAATCAACTTTACCCCCTCTTGAAAGTCCTTTATATTTCTCTGGTAATTCTATGTCTTCTCGACATGTATATAGCTTAGACTCCTCTTTATGTAGCTGAAAATTTTGAATGCAGCTTCTTTTACCATGTAATGTTCTTGCTTTAATCAGACCCACTATGTATTCTCTATGCTTAAGATAAAGATTTAAGTTATTAATAGAAATGCTTTGATATCCATTATGAATAAATCCAAATCCGAAAAACCCCAAACCTAAAGCAACAAGAATCAACATAAATATATATTCTTTCTTTTGTTTTCTGTTCTGATTAATGCTACTAATTATTTTCTTTAAAACTATTATATTCAAAATAGCGATCGGGAAGCCAATGAAAAGTAATATGAATGCAAGACTTACTCCCGTTTGAGGTAAATATATTTCCCAAAAAGGAAAGCAATAATTAGTCGCTGATATTGTTAAGTAGAATACAATAACTGAAATTCCCAGGGAAGTTAGCCAAGAACGTCGCTGTAATAAAAGCCAGAATAGCCAGAATAAAAAAGATACAGTAGCTAATATTGCAAGATATGAAGTAGCTAATATTGCAGATGACATGATTTGAAACCCTCCTAATTTATTTTCCTATTAAACGCTTAACCCGATGAAATTATACTATCTTTAGCACAATTTTTGGTTTTTCAATAGATCCCCAACTTCTTCAAGAATTTGGGGATCTGGGTATTCTGTTTTTTTATCTGCGTTTAATCTAACTCTAAATCGTGAGGTCGATCGAACATAATTTCCAATATGCCCGATCGTACAAACCGACGCAAAGCCCTGACACGATCCTCAGCATCTTGGCGATTGCAGAAACGGGCAACAGTGTGATTTCGAGCATCAGGCAAAACCCGCACAATTGCCCAAGGTTTGGCATAATCAGGCCTTAAGAAATCAGGGCTTTTCGTTAGTTGCGGGTGCTCTGCCGGCAGTGCATTTACTTGCGGATTTGAAGAATGTTCGGCAATTATCTTCGCACCTGCTTTTCGGAGAATGTCGAGTGACTCGATGAAAATAACATGACGATTGCGATCGAAATTTAGGTAAAAAAATAGAGACAGGCTTTTCGGCCTGTCCCCCAAGATAACATCTGTATTTCCATCAACATAGAACCGCTATGTTAAGAAATATCTGAGGTGCGTGACGCTTAATTTTCACCAGTGAGTCAAAGATTTATCGCTGTCACGCACCCTACAACTGAATTAAAGGGTCAAAGCGAATTCAGGCAATTTCGGCTCAGAAGAACCATCAGGTAAGACCTTAACTTGACCGTTTTCATCCACATCAACGATCGCCTTTTGACCTTCTTTCAGCTTCCCAGACAGCATTTCCTCAGCCAGTACATCTTCCAACAACCGCATGATTGCGCGCCGCAAAGGTCGAGCACCGTAGCTGGGATTGTAGCCTTCTGCAACTAACAGTTCCTTGAACTTTTCTGTGACGGACAAAGTAATACCCTGTTCGCTTAAGCGGCTGAAAACTTCCCGCAACATGATGTCGCCAATCTGCTTGACTTCTTCCTTATTCAACTGGCGGAAGACAATAATGTCATCCAAGCGATTCAGAAATTCGGGACGGAAAAACTGTTTCAGTTCCTCGTTGACCAAATTGCGAACGCGGTTGTATTGAACATCTGCAAAGTTGTCATTAAACTCAAAACCGAGACCGCCGCCGCCTTTTTCAATGACTCGCGAACCGATGTTTGAGGTCATGATCAGCAGCGTATTTTTAAAGTCAACTGTCCGACCTTTAGCGTCAGTCAAGCGGCCGTCTTCCAAGATTTGCAGCATCATGTTGAAGACATCCGGGTGAGCTTTTTCGATTTCGTCGAACAGCACGACGGTGTAAGGACGGCGCCGGACTGCTTCTGTTAGTTGGCCGCCTTCATCGTAGCCAACGTAACCCGGAGGCGAACCGATGAGTTTAGAAACCGTGTGGCGTTCCATGAATTCGGACATATCTAACCGAATCATGGCTTCTTCGGAACCGAAGAAATATGTTGCTAGGGCTTTTGTAAGTTCCGTTTTGCCGACGCCTGTGGGGCCGGAAAAGATGAAACTGGCGATCGGGCGATTCGGATTTTTCAAGCCTACCCGCGCGCGGCGGATGGCCCTAGAAACTGCGCTGACAGCTTCTTCTTGACCGATCAAGCGCTGGTGCAGCGTGTCTTCCATGTGCAGCAGCAATTCTGATTCGGATTCTGTCAGCTTGCTAACCGGTACTCCCGTCCAATTAGCCACGATGTGGGCGATGTCTTCTTCGGTGACGATGGGAGAGGTTTTGACTTGGCTTTTGTTGATCGTAGCTTCGGCGATTTCGGCTTCAATTTCTAATTCGCGATCGCGCAATTTTCCAGCTTTGTCGAAGTCTTGCTCGCGCACTGCTGCATCTTTTTCTTTTGTTACTGCGGGCAGTTGCTTTTTGAGCTCTTTAACTTCGGGCGGGGTTTGTGAATGCATCACGCGGACGCGGGAACCTGCTTCGTCAATTAAGTCGATCGCCTTGTCTGGCAAAAACCGATCGTTAATATACCGATCTGACAGTGTAGCTGCTGCTTCTAAAGCTGCGTCGGAAATTGTCAGCCTGTGATGTTGTTCGTAAGCCGATCGCAACCCGTACAATATTTCTATTGTTTCAGCCACGCTCGGTTCGCCGACTTTGATCGGTTGGAATCGGCGTTCTAAGGCAGCGTCGCGCTCGATGTGTTTGCGATATTCGTCCAAGGTAGTTGCGCCGACACACTGCAATTCGCCTCTAGCAAGGGCTGGTTTGAGCATATTCGAGGCGTCCATGCTGCCTTGAATTGCGCCTGCACCCACTAAGGTGTGAATTTCATCGATTACCAGAATGATGTTGCCGGCCGCACGAATTTCGGCCATGATTTTCGTCAGCCGTTCTTCAAATTCGCCTCGGAACTTTGTACCAGCAATCAGCGAACCCATATCGAGGCTGATTACTTGTTTGTCTTCTAAAATTTCCGGGACGTTTCTATTAACAATCCGCTGGGCTAGCCCTTCGGCGAGGGCTGTTTTGCCGACTCCCGGTTCGCCTACTAACACTGGATTGTTCTTCGTGCGGCGCCCCAGCACTTGGATCACGCGCTCGATTTCATTTTCGCGGCCCACGACGGGATCGAGTTTGCCTGCTGCAGCTAACTTGGTCAGGTTTGTGCCAAATTCTTCTAAAGTCGGGATTTTGCGATCGCCGCTATCCCCTCTGCCTCCGGGTACCGCCGCCACTTCTCCCACGGCACGAATTACCTGCGTGCGGACTCTCTGGCGATCGATCCCCAAGTTTTGCAGCACTTTCCCCGCCACCCCTTCGTCGTCTTGGATCAGCCCCAGCAGGATGTGCTCGGTGCCGATGTAATTGTGACCTAACTGCCGCGCTTCGTTGAGCGCCGTCTCAAAAATGCGCTTGACGCGGGGCGTAAAAGGAATTTCCGGCGGGAGGAAGCCGGAACCTCTGCCGATGATATTTTCGATTTCATTGCGCGCCTCTTTCAAGTTGAGGCCCATATCCAGTAATACTTTTGCAGCGATGCCAGTGCCTTCGCCCACGAGTCCCAGGAGGATTTGCTCGGTCCCTACAAAATTGTGGCCGAGGCGCCGCGCTTCCTCTTGGGCTAGCATGATTGCTTTAATGGCTTGTTCTGTAAAGCGTTCAAACATATTTTTCTATCCTACTGTCTTGGCGAGGGCTGTATCGCTGCTGGTTAGGAGCGATTTGGAACATTACACCAATTATAGATGTAAATTTTTGTGTATTTCCTTCTCTAACAATGTATCGTTGCTAAGGGGGGGCGAACAGTGGGGAGAGCCGAATAGTAGGGGTGTGGTTGCCGTCAAGAATCATGCTATCTGCTGTGCCTCAATCTACTGTCCCACGGCCACCCTGTCAAGCATTTTCTCAAAGAAAGCAAGCGAAACTGTTTCGAGCACGAGCGAGGAATGCTTTTGTTTGCAATGATGCGCTGCGATGCAGAGTATTTCGCCCCAAAGCAATTTTATTATTTTAACAGGTTAAGGGACTTGTGGGTTCTCCGGCTCGCGGCAAAATTGCCGGCATTTTTCAGTTGCTATTATTTGCATAATTGCCGGAGGAATTACCCGGAGTTGAGCCCGCTGTTTTTTTGTGTTTTTGGCTGTTTTAAGTCTGACAATTTTATCCTATTTTAAAGCAAATTTAGGGTGCCAGACTGCGAATAGATGCGAGCAGGTGCACAAGGTTTCAATCGTCACGCACCATAACTCAAGATAGCAAATGTAGGTGCATCACTGTAAATAGATTCGACGACGAGCAAGCAAGTGCAGAATGCCTCAATACTCACGCACCATAACTCGATCTGTACCTGTGGATTTTATAGCCGGAGAAATCATGAAAGCTTAAGAAATGTACTTTTTTGGTACTTTTGCATTTCTAACTATAGCGGTTCGATCGCGTGGTGAGGTATGCCCTGCGCGGGCCTGTTTGCCCCATGGCCTGCGCGGGCCGATGCCCTGCGCGGGCCGATGCCCTGTTTGCCCGATGCCCTATGTTACTGAGAAAGGCTATATTACACTTTGCTACTTTTAAAGCCATCGTGAAAGCAACTGTTCAATTACTTTCACAAAGCCGATCGCAATTTGGATCAACGGCCAACCCACCAGACAAATTAACACCGCCCAGCGAGTTTGAATATCCAAACCTTGGCGAACCGCCACAATTACAGCTAGCAAACTCCACACAGCTAATATGCGCTCTATTCCTTCTCCCAGCAAGGGAATTAAGGTTAAGAAATTCAGCACTTGGGGGGCGTAGGCAAATCCGATTGGAACCAGCAACTCCCGATAAGTTACGTGACCCGGTTTCAGCCACTCCCCGATTTTAAAGATAGTGAAAGTCCAAAAATAATAACCCCCCGCGACTGCCAAACCCTCTATCCAAAGGCCTAGAAATATTACTGATAGCTCAGTTCGGTTGATTAACAAGATGACGGCACTGCCCAACACCCGGGACACCGCAGCTAAAATTACAATTGTTAAAGCTATCCGCTTAGTTCTGCGAGTGTAGGGAGTTTTTTCGTAAAAATTGCCGTTCAAAGAAAGTGCTCTCCAAATCGTTGCCCCCAAACCTGCAATTGAATCTTCTCCCTTCACGTTGAAGTCCTGCTCCTCAAGATAGTTGACAATTTATACAAAATCAGCTCTAATACAGCAGAAATACCGAAAAATTTCTAGGTAATTAGGTAATTAAGGGGAATTCTACCAGATTTTATTAAATGCTAAGATTGATTTTACGGATACTTGCGTGGCTGCGCGGGGGAAGTTTAAATTTGTTGCTCGTCGCAGGTGCAATCCTATTAGTTTGGGGCATTCTTTCCCCGGTGGGAACTGTTATATGGTGGCTGGGTCAAAGTGCCGAAACTTTGGGTTTCCAGAAAAATCCGCCGGAGATATTGCCCTCAAACAAGGGGAATCTAGAAGCGCCCAAGTCTTCGCAGCTCAATTGTTATATAATTTTTTTACCGGGAGTTGGCGATTTTTCGGGGGACGAATTAACCCCGGGCGAAGAGTTTTTTCTCAAAGGTTTAGTTGGAAGTCACCCGCAGTGCGTAGCAGTGGGCGATGTTTTTCCTTATTCAGCTTCTAACAAAAGTTTAGGAGGAGAGCGGTGGCTAGCTCCTTTTTGGCGGTTTGCAGAAAACGCCAAAAGCGGGCCGATTGCGGGGGATATATTCATCAAAATTCGCAATCTCTGGAGGTTTGCAATTTCTCTTGATTATCGCTACGGTTTTGCATACAATCAGGGAATGGCTAATGCAATTATCGATCGCATGAATGCTAAATCTCCGATTTCAGTTAATCCTCAAAAACCTTTGAAAGTTATTTTAATTGGCACTAGCGGCGGCGCACAAGTTGCTTTGGGTGCTACTCACGATCTTAAAAAGTGGCTGAATGCAAAAATTACTGTTATTTCGGTTGGGGGCGTTTTTTCGGGAGAGAAGGGTTTTGCAGATGCCGATCGCATTTTCCACTTGCGCGGCACTCGCGATTCAATTGAGGATATTGGCGGCATAGTTTTTCCGAGTCGTTGGTACTGGTTCGCGACTTCTCCTTTCAATCAAGCTCGTTTACAAGGCCGCTATGCAGAAGCTTTCAGCGGCCCTCACAAGCACGACGGCGATGATGGATATTTTGGGGAAAATCAAGCGGCGGACGGTAAAAAGTATGTAGATATAACCCTGGACAAGATTAATCAATTGCCTGTTTGGTCTAAAAGCACCTCCAATTGATGAGTTTTTGCATATTCGATGCCTGTACAATTATAATTAAGTTAGGAGGAATTTTTTTAGTTTTAATTTATTCATAAATAGAGGAGTGACGTTCATCATTAAAAACTAATTTTATTATAGTCAATCGACCGCAGATATAGCAATCCTAAATGATTATACTCGTTACCATGCTCTGCCTGGAAGTTAAACCAGTTAACCAGTTATTGAAATTGATTTAGGATTGCTATAGTATCAATCGGTAGCATAAGCTATTCAGCAATTAAATGGCATCTAAAATAATAATAAAAATAGTCTGAACCGTTGCTATGAGCCAGGTTAGGAATATACAAGTTAAATACACAACCGCTTAGTCATTAGTCATTAGTTATTAATTTTGTCATTGTTTGTTGTGCGTCGCTTGAAGCTTGGCCTTGTTGCCTTCCCGTCTCTACCTCCAATTTGCAATTCCCGATGCCCGATGCCCAATTCCCAATTCCTAATTCCTAATTCCTAATTCCCTATTATCAATGTCTCGACCAACATTATATATTGCCATCACGAATCACGGATTCGGTCACGCTGTCCCAGTCTCCTCCGTAGCTGCAAAAATTCAAGAATTAAATCCAGATATTTTACTAATTATTACAACAACTGCACCTCGCTGGCTGCTAGAATCTTACATTCGCGGCGACTTTATCCACCGTCCCCGCGCTTTTGATGTGGGTGTCGTGCAAGCTGACAGTTTGAATATGGATAAAGACGCGACACTGGAAAAATTGCGGGAAATTCGGAAAAAGCAAAATTCGATAATTGCCAGCGAAGTTAATTTTATCAAGCAAAATCGGGTGGGTTTGGTGCTGGCAGACATTCCTCCTTTGGCAACGCGAATTGCGGCATCGGCTGGGGTTCCTTGCTGGATGATGGCTAATTTCGGGTGGGATTTTATCTATCGAGATTGGGGCGGGGAATTTGCAGAAATAGCAGATTGGATTGCTGAGTGTTTCGGAATGTGCGATCGGCTTTTTCGTCTTCCTTTACACGAACCGATGCCAGCTTTTCCAAATATTCAAGATGTTGGCTTAACTGGCGGCAATCCTCGCTACAGTAAGGATCGACTTCGGGAAGTATTCGGAATAGAAACACCGCTGGAAAAAACTGTATTGCTGACTTTCGGCGGACTGGGCGTAGAGGACATTCCTTATCAAAATCTACAGCAATTTAGCGACTGGCAATTTATTACTTTTGATGATGGATGTCCCGATTTGCCGAATTTGATTAAAGCGACAAATCAGGAGTTTACAAAATCTCTCCCGAGTTTACCGCGTCCGGTTGATATTATGCCTGTCTGCGGGCGCTTACTTTCTAAACCGGGATACAGCACTTTTGCAGAAGCTTTGCGCTTGGAAATACCTGTTATTTCTATAATAAGAGAAGGTTTTGCAGAATCTCCGGTGTTGCTGGAATGGCTTCAAAATTATGCGGAACATCAAATTGTGACGGCGGCGGAGTTTTTTGAGGGGGATTGGGAGTTTTTGCGAAAACCGCTGCATCCGCCCCGTTTGTCGGGTAAATTGGATAAAAATGGTACGGAGACGATCGCCCAAGCTGTTGTAGATTATTTTACATGAGGCGATTGAAATCGATCCTAGACAAGCAAAGCTGGAGGAGGGCGATTGAAATTGCTTAAGAGTCAAACCAAGTCGGCGCAACGCCAGACTGAACAGTTTTGACTCAGTCTCATCCAAAATCTCAAATCTCAAATCTCAAATCGCAAGTCTCATGCAAAATCTCAAATCTCAAATCTCAAATCGCAAGCCTCATGCAAAATCTCAAATCTCAAATCTCAAATCGCAAGCCTCATGCAAAATCTCAAATCTCAAATCTAAAAAATCTAAAATCTAAAATCTAAAATCTAAAATCGAATGACTCACTATCAACACATACTCAAGATTCAAACTACAGGGAAGTCTCTGTGCAAAATCACTCCTAAGATTGAAGATGCGGTGGCGAATTCAGGTATTAAAACAGGACTTTGTACCTTATTTTTGCGCCATACTTCTGCTAGTTTGGTGATTCAAGAAAATGCTGACCCGGATGTACTTAAGGATTTGGCTAACTTTTTAGCTAAACTGGTACCGGAGGGCGATCGCTACATTCACGATGCGGAAGGCCCAGACGATATGCCGGCCCACATTCGCACTGCGCTGACTCACACTTCTGAACAAATCCCGATCGATCGCGGCAGGTTACTGTTAGGAACTTGGCAGGGAATTTACCTGTGGGAACACCGCCAGCGGGGTCACATTCGCGAATTAGTTGTTCACGTCAGCGGCACTTGATCGGAATTTGCACCTCGCTGATTTTAGTTGCTTCCGGCGTCATCGGGGAATTGTAAAAAAAACGGCGCGGCGGCCCGACTATTTCGTATTCAGGATGTTCTTGAAGCCAATCTTTGAGTTTCTGGAGGTTCTTTTCGTAGCTTTCCCAAGTGTAGGCCCCGCCCACGCCGATGCTGACAACCGTCATCGGCGAAGTATCCCTGACTTCTACAGCGGAGTTAACGCTGCTGGGGGCGATATTTGGTGCGGGATAGAGGAAAGAAACTTCTGCAACAGGAACCGCATCGATTTGCTCAGAAGTTGCCGTGTAGCGCGCTTCTACTGGCGTTGTCATCGCAATTTGGTTGTTGCTGATGTGTTGAAATAAGGGATTGAAGGCGATTCCTGTTGCTTGTGGCAAATCGCCCGCGTGGGTGTATGTGACAGCGCGGTACTGAGGATATTGCTTAACTTCTATGACCCCAATCTGTGCGGGTTCAGGGAATCCACTAGGTAATGCCATTTAAGATTTGAGATTTGAGATTTTACATTAAAGAATTGAGAAAGACTGACTCCGCAAGGGTTGGGAACTTGCTGGCAGTTGCATTGTTTTTTTGCAACTGGTATAAATAGGCTGAGATTGTTTGCAGACGATCGAGCCACACAACCAGTTTAGCAGTTATGCAGGGCGATGCTAACTGTCGATCGCCTAGAATTAGTTAGAGATTTATTAATTCAGCTCCTAATAATACGGAGGGCGCTGAGTAAGCAGAGAAACATTAATCTAGTTGTCGTTGAAAAATTACCGTTTTTCAGGGGCGTCTGCTATTTTGGTCGGAAAACATTCGGCTGTTGGGCCGATCGAGCTGTGCGTTCTCAGTTATTGCCACGCTTATCGCGTTCAGCAACGCCGATCAATTATACCGCTTTCAGGAAATGACGTATGAAAAAGATTCTAGTGATTGAGGACGAGCAAATAATTCTCGAGAATATTCTCAAACTCCTCAAAGCTGAAGGTTTCGACGTGACGGGCGCAGAAAATGGAGCGCAAGGTTTAAATGCGGCGGTGTCAAATCTTCCCGACGTGATTATTTGCGACGTGATGATGCCGGAACTTGACGGGTACGGGGTGCTGATGGCCTTGCGATCGAATCCTGTTACTGCTACAGTACCTTTTGTTTTTCTCACCGGTAAAACCGAGCGCTCTGAAATGCGGCAAGGTATGGAATTGGGAGCAGATGATTACCTGACTAAACCTTTTACTAAAGCTGAACTTGTGGGGGCGATATCGAGCCGCTTGAAAAAACAAGAAGCTGTCGCCGAACAGTACAATAATTTGCGAGCGCAAAGCTGCGCCTTAATCCCAGGTGCCGCGGAAAAATTAGAGCAGATAAAAACAAGTTTGTGCGACGCTCTGGAACGAGAAGAATTCCAACTTTACTATCAGCCGCAGGTCAATGTCCAGACTGGGAAAATTCTGAGCGCAGAAGCTTTAATACGCTGGCTGCATCCAGAAAAAGGGCTGATTTCGCCCGCACAATTTATACCGTCTGCCGAAGCAACTGGCTTCATTGTACAGTTAGGCGAGTGGGTTTTGCAGACAGCTTGCAGGCAAATGCAAGTTTGGCAAAGTGCTGGTTTTTCGGGGCTGCGGGTAGCGGTGAATCTGTCGGCGCGCCAATTTCACCAACCGGATCTCAGCAGCAGAATTGCCCAAATTTTAGCAGAAATTGGTTTGGAACCGAGCAGTTTGGAATTAGAGCTGACCGAAAGTTTGATGGTGGAGGATGCTCCAAGTGCGATCGCTACTTTGCAACAATTGAAAAATTTGGGAGTTTCTATATCTATTGATGACTTCGGCACTGGGTATTCTTCTTTAAGCTATCTGGCGCAATACCCCTTCGATACTTTAAAAATCGACCGCTGTTTTATCAGCAATATCACCCATGGTTGCACAAATGCAGCCATTGTGAAAGCTATTATTGAAATGGCGCACAGTCTCTGTCTTGAGGTAATTGCCGAAGGAGTTGAGACGGAAGCCGAAAAAGATGTTCTCTGGCGCTACAAGTGCGATACAATGCAAGGATATTTGTTCAGTCCTCCTTTGCCTGCGGCGGATTTTGAAAAGTTGCTAGTAGCAGGCAAATAGAATATCGGTTAATTCAATATTTGTCCTATAATTAAGTGCGATTCGGGTGGAATATGGTTTTAGAATCCAGCAGTAACGTTGACTCACTTAAATCAAGCAATAAAAAAAATAAGGATGTTTACATAGCTGTGCAAGTTACTCTATTGATAGTCTTTTTAGCTTTTTTGTCCAATTTTTTTGTCATTGTCAACGCTGGAGAACGGGGCGTCCTGATGCAGTTTGGTAAAGTGCAAGAACAGGTACTCGGAGAAGGACTTCACATAATATTCCCCACAGTTTATACTGTAAAAAAGTTGAGCGTCCGGGTGCAAAAACAGGAAAGTTCCGCTGAAGCTTCTTCAAAAGATTTGCAAGATGTTTTCACGGATGTAGCGCTAAACTGGCACATTATCCCAGACGAAGCAAATGCTATTTTTCAACAAATAGGTGACGAAACAGAAGTCGTGGCTCGCATTATCGCTCCGGCAGTTGAAGAAGTATTAAAAGCAGTTATGGCAAAATACACGGCTGAAGAAATTATTACTAAACGGGGAGAAGTTAAAGCCGCAGTTGATGAATTTTTAACCTTGAGGCTGCTTACATATCACATTGCGGTTGACGATATTTCTTTAGTACACGTTCACTTTTCTCAGCGGTTTAGCGATGCGGTGGAGGCGAAACAAATTGCCGAACAGGAGGCAAAAAGAGGGGAGTTTTTAGCGCTGAAGGCAGTAAAAGAGGCCGAGGCTAAGGTGAATTTAGCCAAGGGAGAAGCCGAAGTGCAAAGGTTGCTGCGGGACAATTTGACTGCGGAACTTTTGGAAAGGCAGGCTATAGAAAAATGGGATGGGAAATTGCCGCTGATTGTTGGTGATGGGGGTAAAAATATATTGGATGTGAGAAAACTATTGAACAGCGGTAATTAAGATAATTAGATATCTCCCATAATTCTTGTGGAACAGGCATCCTGCCTGTTCAAAACTTGATTTTTAGGAGATGTCTATTAACTAGGGACACGGCACCGTGCCTTTCGTCGTGTCAACTTAACGTACAACCAATAGTCCGGCAAGGGTTGAAACCCCTGCCTCAAAGCTAAAGTCGTCTGAAGACGACTAATGAGTTCTTCAGTCCTCTTGGAGAGGACTTTAGCTATTAGACAGGGGTTTCAACCCCTGGCGGACTGACGGGCGGACGGAAGGACTGGGCGGACTGACAGCTTAAGTTGACACTAATAGCCTCTGGGAGTGTCCCTACGGGGCTCTTACCAATTACCAGTACCTTAAGTTAATATCTGTTCAAAAGCTTTAGTAATTCCAGTTTGAAAGCGCTGTCGGTGCTTCAGTTTTAAAACTGGTTTAATTATGTCAAAACATAGATTAGAACTTGGTTGGCTATCTATAATTTTAATCGCTCGCAGTGTAGATAGCTGCAATTCTTTTTTTACCATCAATTCAGGAATAGCCGCTGCACCTGTGCCGCTTTCCACCACTGCTTTTACCATTTCACTGCTGTTCAAAACTAAAGTTACATTCAATTCATCGGGATTAATGCCCCAACTTTGCAAAGCTTGTTCCAACATTTGCTGAACTCCAGAACCAGCTTCTCGCATCACCCAATCCGTTTTCGCAATTTCCGTTAAACTCACCTCTGCACGTTCAAACCAAGGGTGAGATTGGCCAACTACAATCAGCAAGCGCTCGCTGCCTACAACTTCTTCCTCTAGAATCTTCTTAAGGGAAGCTTTGATGTCTCCCGTCACTAAACCTAAATCAAATGTTCCCGTCGCCGTCCCCGCACAAATTTCTTCGGCATTTGCCAGAGTACAATTCACGGAAATACCAGGATATTGCTGTTTGAACTCGCTAAGTTTATCAGGCAACCAATAATTGCCAATGGTCAGACTGCAACCCAAGTTTAATTCGCCTCGCTGCAAGTCGTTCAACTCCCGCAAACCTCTCTCAGTCAAAGCAACTTGGTCGAGAATTTTCTGAGTTTCAACTTGCAGCAACTTCCCAGCATCTGTGATTTCTATCCGGCGGCCGATGCGGTGAAATAGTTTGACTCCGTATTCTGCCTCTAAACATTGGATAGCGGCGCTGACTGCAGGTTGGGTAATGTAAAGTTCCTCTGCGGCGCGGCTGAAGTGCAGGTGTTCCGCGACAGCTAGAAAAACTCGCAGTTGGTCAAGTGTCATTCCGGCCATGCTGAGTACCCTTTTACTAAATACAGTTATTTTTTGAGATCAAAATCTATTGCGGCTAAGTTTTGACGTGAACTTTTCGATCGACTCTCTTGTACAGGTGGGAATTACAAATAAAGTACGGTTGCCAGCCGCTCTTTCAATTTTCCTTTTAACGTCAAGGGTTTGAGCTGGTGGCGACTGATAGGTTCGGTACTCCAAAAGTTCTTTGGCGGCGGCACTGCATCACTTGTATTTATTAATTCGATAAAAAACAACATTTGATTCTACCTCAGAAGAGCCTTAAGGTGATACTTAAGCTTCTAAGGCAGGGTCTAATGCTGAAGCAGCACCGACAAGTTTAAGCCGATCGCCAAAAGTCGATCGACAAAAAGAGAGAAGATAAATGACTAAGAAAACGCCAAAAAATCAGAGTGCACACGGCTTAAAGCCGGACTGCCTCTCCTTCGGGGAGGTTTTAGCTCAATCCTTTGCCGTCATTGCACCTACAACTATACCCGCATCTAATCTAGGGTTAATTGTCGCTCTTTCGGGTAACGGGACTTGGCTGAGCTTTCTCATCGGCTTGATGGGCCTAGTATTTGTCAGCATCAATATCAACCAATTTGCGAGTCGATCGGCTTCTGCCGGTTCTCTTTATTCTTATATTGTTAAAGGACTTGGCCCGACTGCCGGCGTAATTTGTGGCTGGAGTTTGGTACTGGCTTATCTATTTACTGCGATGTCCGTTTTGTGTGGTTTTGCCAACTTTACGGGTACTTTCATCGGTCATTTAGGCATCCATCCGTCACCGATTACGCTGTTAGCGATCGGGGCCGGCGTTGCTTGGTATGCAGGTTATAAAGATATCCAACTCTCAGCTATGGCGATGCTGTGGCTGGAGGGGGCATCAGTGGCAGCGATTTTTATCTTGGGAATCATCATCTGGGCGCACAAAGGTTTTGCCCTGGATATGTCGCAATTAACTTTGGAAGGCGTAACTCCGGGGAACATAGCGACGGGACTTGTATTAGTCATGTTTGGTTTCTCTGGTTTTGAAAGCGCTACATCTCTGGGCGACGAAGCGAAAAAACCATTAAAAAATATCCCCAGGGCTGTCATGGGCAGTGCTGTCATGGCAGGCTTATTCTTCGTTCTGATGACCTATATTGAGGTTTTGGGTTTTAGCGGGACTGGAGTTTCTATTACGGATAGTGAAGAACCTCTGACTTTTCTAGCGCAACAAGTCGGGATGGGTTGGCTGGGACAGTTAGTGGCTTTAGGCGCTTTATTTAGCTTTTTTGCTTGCGTGCTAGGCAGCATCAATCCAGCGGCGAGAGTGTTTTTTATGATGGCGCGCCACGGTTTGTTTCACTCTTCATTAGGTGTAGCGCATTCATCTAATAGAACTCCCCACGTTGCAGTAACGATGTGTACATTTATGACATTTTTTGTGCCTGCTGTGATGTCTATGTTTGGCATCAAACTGTTTGATTGTATGGGTTATTTGGGGGCAATTTGCAGCTACGGATTTTTAACGGTATACATCTTGATTTCGATCGCAGCCCCGGTTTACCTGCACAAAATTCGTAAATTGCGCCTGCGAGATGTGCTATTCTCGGTGGTGGCGATCGCATTTATGATGATTCCGATTGCGGGAAGTGTGGGCATTCCAGGCAGCACTATGTTCCCAGTTCCCGAAGCTCCTTACGATGCGTTTCCTTACTTGTTCTTGATGTACTTGGTGGCTACTTGCGGGTGGTTTTTCTTGCAGCGGCGGCGCTCTCCTGGACTTGTGGGTTCGATGGAGCGGGGTATTGACGCAATTCATGCCAAATTCGAGTAAGAAAATGCAATTTACGGCGGTGTTCGATTCAAAGCAGTCCCCTTTGACAGTGATGCTTTTTGATTAGCAGTTACCAGTTCGCTGTTCGGAGAAAGAGTTTTTAAGCAACTGGGTTTTTACTGAGATATTGCAGCATTGTCAATAAGCATTTCCAGGGCGTTGCTCCGATCGACAGCCCACAATAAAATTTAATTTTTGTGGAACGGGCCGGAGAGCCCGTTCCGAAGATACGATCCCAGCAAGTACAACGAAATAAAAAATCTGAGGAGACACAGAAATGAATGAATTACTAACAGCAATTTCTACGGGGATGACGGCTTTTACGGCTACGAACCTTGACGATATTCTGATTCTGCTGCTGTTTTTCTCGCAGGTGAATGCAGTATTTCGGCGCAGGCATATCGTCTTCGGTCAGTTTCTGGGCTTTACTGCACTGGTTTTGGCTAGCCTTCCGGGGTTTTTTGGCCGCTTAATCTTTCCGCCAGATTGGATCGGAATGCTGGGTTTGCTGCCAATTGCGATCGGGCTTAGCCGCCTGCTGAATCCAGAAACTGATGATTCGGAAGCTGAGGCAGAATTAGAGCAATCTGAGAACTCTTTTTTTACCAGTTTTCTGTCTCCTCAAACTTACAGCGTAGCAGCGGTGACGGTGGCCAACGGGGGCGACAATATCGGGATATATGTGCCGCTTTTTGCTAGCAATACTTTAGAAAGTTTGGCGGTGATTCTCGGCGTATTCTTCAGCATGGTGGGCGTTTGGTGCTACGCTGCTTATCGGTTAATTCAGATGCGGGCGATCGCGGATACTCTGACTCGCTACGGCAATCAGCTTGTGCCTTTTGTTTTGATCGGATTGGGAATAGCGATTCTGGTTAAAAGCGGCACTCTGGCAAGCCCAACTTTAAGTATAATATCTTTACTGGGTTGCGCTTTCTGTTTGATAACTGTGAGCAGAAGTAACGCCAGGGAAACTGAAGTCTAGAAAAATTGCAGGGACAGCACATGAATTGGATTGCCGCAGCGATTATTGCCGGGATTACATCTTTTGCCGCAACCAATATTGACGATATGGTGCTTTCGATGCTGTTCTTCGCCCAGGTAAATGATACTTTCCGCCCCCGGCATATCTTTGTGGGTAAGTACCTGGGATTTGCAGCACTCATCGCTGCTAGTTTGCCGGGTTTTTTTGGCGGTTTAATTGTGCCGAAAGCTTGGATTGGTTTGCTGGGTTTGGTTCCGATCGCGATCGGCATCAGTCACTTAGTCAACAGAGAAAATGAGGACAATGACGTACAAGCGGTGTCGGGCGAATTTAACCGTCAATCTAACTCATCTGCTGTGTCAAAATTAGCAAGTCTTTTCAATCCCCAAACTTTGAATGTGGCTGCGGTAACAGTGGCCAACGGGGGAGACAACATCGGCATTTATTTGCCGCTGTTTGCTAGCAGCGATTTGCCGAGCTTGGTGGTGATTTTGGCGGTTTTCTCGGTGATGGTAGGTGTTTGGTCTTATGCTGCTTACTGGTTAACTCACCACAGGGCGATCGCCCCTATTTTGACTCGCTATACTCAGGCTGTTGTCCCTTTTGTATTGATTGGCTTGGGAATATTTATTCTGATTGAAAGCGGTACTTATCGCCTGCTCCCGCACTTTCAATCTAACTAATAATTAGCCCTTTGCTATTTGCATCCCTCTAAAGGTAGATAAATGGTCCGAAACCATAAGTACTAAGTCATCATTTTTACCTTAACAATTGTTTGCTTAAAAATAGCGCTAAATCGCTTGAAATATATCAAGAAATATGCTAAGTTAATAATGAAGTGAGTGAGCGAGCTAAAAGCAGCTTCAAAGTAATTTAGCCTCAAGTATTCACGAAAGTTGAAACCATCTTTTGAGCTAGCTAATTGCCGGACTTAGGCAACAAGATACCTGTTGTCTCAATAAATCATGTAGTGGTGAATCAAACCGAGCTAAAAACTTGAGGATGAATCCCTAAAATATCCCCCGAACACTTCGCCACTACCCCAGGCAGCTCGGCTTTGACAATAGGTATAACGCTAAAAAACCAGATTTTTCGATTCTGCTAAATTTGGCCGCTCGGGCAAACAAGTTAAAGAGAGCTGGTTTTTGCCTGAGTCCTCAAATAGCAAGCAAACAGAAAGTGGGAAAAAACCTGAAAATCTAGAAAAGGAGAAAAATTGTGAAAATCTTCAAATTTGTTTTAGTGCTCTTGGTAATGGCCGCCAATTTAGTATTCGTTCCTCCCTCCTGGGCCGACGCTCCAAAAACGCCGAGATATGCGAGCAATCCCGACTACATAGAGGTGACTGAAGCTCTGAACGCTCTCAAGGCAGCGAAAGACGCACCCGATACCGCCCAGAATTATAGCCCTGAGGAACTCCGGAAAAAAATCGGTCAATTGGAGTTTCAAAAATACACTTTAGAAACGGGAAAACCTTGGGGTCAGTGCCGCAACGAGACCGGAAAAACCCTGGCTGTATACGGCCCGAAACGCAAAAAAGCAGCCGAGTCTTCTTACGAGAATGCCCTTTATTTTCTAGCTGACGGCGAAACAACTGAATATAAATGGGATTGCGATGGAATTTATCTGCCCAGCGATGTCAATGCAACCGATTTAAGGTCAGCAGATCAACCTTCACAACAATTGACCGGCGGTCTAGCTGTTAAGATAGTTGACGGAACTCAAGTTGTAGCGAGAGCTAATCCCGATACGGGGGCTGTAGAATTTAACGTTCCTACTGCTAAAATTTTCCAGCCTGGGGATGCGAATTGGTTTGTTCCTGAGGTGACTCAGGCTTACATAGATT
Organism: Microcoleus sp. AR_TQ3_B6; assembly: GCF_036702785.1. Lineage (NCBI taxonomy): Bacteria > Bacillati > Cyanobacteriota > Cyanophyceae > Oscillatoriales > Microcoleaceae > Microcoleus > Microcoleus sp. AR_TQ3_B6. The sequence continues at coordinate 67,493 of NZ_JAUBVJ010000018.1, forward strand.
CGCAACTTCCCAACGCACCTACTGAGGAAAATGATTAGTTTTGGTGAAGTTGTAATGCGATCGGCTGTGTAAAGCCCGTTGCAACGAAACATTCCGCCGGGGATCGCTCCCCCGGCGGATAATCCGTCCCAGCGAAAATATATCGGTTTCCCTTATTAATTTGGCGTCAAAATTAAAAGGTTTATCTATGCTATTAAATTGGAAATCCACGAAAGTAGATACAGAAAAGACTAAGCGACCAAATCCGTCGCGGGTGCGGGATCACTTGGCAAACGAGCGCACATATTTAGCATGGATGCGGACAGCAATATCGCTGATGGGTTTTGGCGTAGTTATCGTGCGCCTTCGCGCCTTCCATCCCCCTCTGCTGCCAACTCCGGGCAATGGTTGGAAGTTGGGTTTGCTTTTTTCAACAGTGGGTTTGCTGACGGTGCTATTATCAACTAAGCACTACTTCGGCGTCCGCCACGATATCGATTACGATACTTATGAACCTACCGATCGCTGGGTAATTCTTTTCAGCCTCGCGATCGCTATCCTAGGGGCTGGGGTAATTTATTATATGTTCACCGTTCCTTCTAGCTTAGAAGGTTTTATGGCACCAGAATAATGGCGCTGTTTTTATATCAATCTTCAAGAGTTCGATCGCGTGCAATTATCGTTCAAACTGAGATGTTGCACCATTGTCAAGAACAGGCAAGATGCCTGTTCCACAAAAAGTGCATTTTCTTGTGGGGTGGGCAGGAGAGCCCGCCCAAAAAAGGGTTATCGAGAATGGTGCAAGATGTGAGTTCCAACCGATGCAAGTAGATGATGAGAAACTAAACAAGCAAAATCTGTCGCGGGCGATCGATCGATCGGCAAATGAGCGCACCTTCTTAGCATGGATGCGGGCTGCGGTCGCCCTCATGGGTTTTGGCGTCGTCATCGTCCGACTTCGCGTCGTGCAAGTGCCCGTACAGTACCGCCTGGGGATGGGGTGGAAGTTGGGTTTAATCTTCTCTCTAATAGGTTTGGCGACAGTCTTAATCTCAACTTTGCACTACTTCACCGTTCGCCGCCAAATTGACGAGGATACCTACGAACCGTCAGATTGGTTGATATTCGTCTTCAGTTCGGCTGTTGCCTTATTGGGGATGGGAGTAATTTATTTTATCTTTGCAGCCGCCGTGGGCCCAAGTAGTTTTGTAATACCCGATTGATTGTCAACAGGAGTTAATTATGAACAGCGATACAGTTGCCACGATCGCTTCCATTATCATCTTAGCTGCTGCTATCTGGGCAGCATTCGTAGTGCTCGAGACTGTCGCGAAAATAGTCCCTAAATTGCTGGGCGTGACAGTCGCGATCGGGCTTTTGCTGGTTTACCTGCAATTTTACTGGGGCATCGATACTGCATATCTTTGGCAAACTGTCAAGCATTTGCCTGAAACTTTCAATTTCTCGATCGGCGCCTAAACTACCACTAGCCAGCATTCTCAACAACCTCTCCCGGATAGATAGTTTTGTATCAGAAACAAAGTATATTTAGCTGATCCCCCAAAATACGGTAACTTGATTGACTTACTAGACATAACCGATTTGGGCTGGTAAACTACGGTAAGTCGATCGAGTTATGAGCTATAAACGTGGAAAACGCTAAAAAAGTCAGTGAAGAGTACCAGCTTGCAGGACAACTCACCCAACAGTTGCCAGAAGCTAAGGGCTTTAAGGAAGTCTGGTTTAAGAAAATCCGAGGCGGGTTGCTTCTGGCAATTGGATATTTGCTATCACCCCTGTGTTGGTGGAACGACATATTTTTCAATCTGCCAATTGCCTACGCCTTTGGGTATATCTGTAGTTGGCTTTCCCCAGATTTACTGTTTCCTTGCACAATTGTCGGCTACTGGCTTTCCAATATTGTGGGAATTCTGTTGATGCAGCTAGGAACTTTAGATGTTTTGGCCGACAAACCCAAGGAAAAAAACCTCAAAAAAGAGTTATTGACGGGTTTAGTTTCCTCAACAGTCTTCACGGTTGTCATTGTGGCATTGATTCATTTTAATGTTCTCGAGACTCCCGATTTCTTTGCCGGCAAAGAGTCGGTTAACCTCAGCTATGCTTTACCTGTGACGCTCGTCACTTCTAGGTAGAAGGCAGAATATAAACCCCTAAATAAATCAAGGGTTTTTAATCAGTTACACAGGTAGATATAAGAAAATCAGGGAGCTTTTACACTACAATTTCTGTAGTTTTGTTTATTTGCATTTACTGGCTTTTCCCAAGAATTTTGTATCTGAACACGCCGTAATTCTCAATCGTTGATGAGCAAAATTCCTGGCTATAAATATTTAAATGCGAGTAAGATTTTGACTGTGTAGCTGTGTTGCAGGAGCCGCGCCAGTTATCTATTTGTTGGTTGGCAGCGCTAAATTACACAGTTTTTGGGCATAACCGTGAACTACTTATTACTCTCCTTTCTCAGCTTTTTTGTCGGCATTATCGTTGGTTTGACCGGAGTTGGCGGAGCCTCGCTCATCACCCCAATGTTAATTTTTGTTTTCCAAATTCCAGCATCAATTGCTATTAGTTCTGATGTCGTAGCTGCTACACTGATGAAAGTTGTTGGCGGCTTCAAACACTGGCAGCAAAAAACCCTCGACTTGCAAGTAGTTAAGTGGCTGGCTTTGGGTAGCGTACCCGGTTCGCTGACTGGCGTGTGGATTTTACACTGCATCCAATCCAGCGAAAATCAGGACTTAGACAGCATATTGCTGCGCTTTCTCGGATTAGCGATCGCCCTCATTGTCGCTTTATCGCTGACCCAATTAGTGGTCAAAACATTTTTCCCTAATTTTAAAATGCCTTCGCCCCCGGAATGGGACTTAAATACTAATTATGGCCGTATTTGTACTGTGAGTGCGGCAGCAATTTTAGGCTGCATAGTGGGAATCACTAGCGTATCTTCCGGTTCGATGTTTGCACTGTTGCTGATTGCTTTTTTCCGCCTGGATACTTCTAAATTGGTGGGTACAGATATTTCGCAGGCGGCACTTTTGTTGATGTTTACATCTGTGGGACACCTCAGCCTCGGAACGGTAGACTGGAGTTTAGTTTGGCCGATTTGGTTGGGTTCGGTGCCGGGAGTTTTGGTAGGTGCTAAATTCTGCCAAGTTATGCCTCAACGCCCGCTAAAGTTTGTTATTTACGGAATGTTGGCGATGGCTAGTTGGAAGTTGTATCAAGTGTGATATCGATTCCGGTTGCACCCTCCGTGATTGTTGACTGTTGACTGTTGATTGTTGACTGTTGACTGTTGACTGTTGACTGTAGAAGGAGGGGTCAAAAAACTGAAAATTGCGCGAATTATTAGTTGCGAGCTTGATTCGAGTTTACGCCGGACTTCGGAGGGCGAATTTGATATCATTCCGGCGCAGCCGGAATTGATATGAAAAGTTAAACCTAGTGTCAGCCTGCTGTTTGAGTCCACAATCCTCAATAATCCCCCTAACCCCTAAAAAAAAAGGGGGGACTGTTTCATTCTCCCGAAATCCGCCAGGGTTTGAAACCCACGGGGCTTATAGCAAAAGTCGGTTAAAATTGAAATGTTGCACCATTGTCAATAAGCTTTTTATGAACAGGCAAGATGCCTGTTCCACAAAGAGTGAGTTTTCTTGTGGAACAGGCATCTTGCCTGTTCTTGAGAATGGTACAAGATGTGAGTTAAAACCGACTCAAATAGTAATTTTTAGTGTTCATAGCGAGAACTTTCGCTCTCTCGAAAGGGGTTGAAACCCCTTTCGGACTATAGCTTTAAAAGAAGGAATCAGCCCTGCCCTAGGAAGGGTATGCACGGGGACTCTAGACGGGAATGCAAGCTAGACTTATCAAGGACGATCGCTCAACCTCACCTACAATTTAATAATTGCTGACTAATGATTCGAGTTCGGCGACGGTGGGCAATTCTAAATCTTTGAACAAGGCTGTACTGAGGTAGCGTTCGCCATAAGAAGGCTGCACAAAAACTATCAATTTTCCAGCATTTTCCGGTCGCTTGCCGACTTGAATTGCGGCAAACAAAGCGGCGCCTGCAGAAATTCCTGACAACAATCCTTCTTCTCTGGCCAGCCGACGGCTGTAGGCGATCGCATCTTCGTCGCTAACTGCGATCGTTTCATCAATTAACTCTGTTTTCAACACTTCCGGGATGAATCCTGCACCAATCCCTTGAATTTTGTGAGCACCAGATTTGCCTCCAGAAAGCACGGGGCTGTTAGCGGGTTCAACTGCGATCGCCCTAAAAGTCGATTTTCGCGGTTTAATTACCTCAGCAACTCCAGTAATCGTACCGCCGGTGCCAACTCCAGCAACTAAAAAATCTACTTTACCCTCTGTATCTTCCCAAATTTCCTCAGCCGTTGTTTCCCGGTGAATTTTCGGATTAGCGGGGTTGCGAAACTGTTGCAGCATGAAAGCATTGGGGGTTTCTTCTACAATTTCTTCCGCACGGGCGATCGCGCTTAACATCCCTTCATGTCCCGGAGTTAATTCCAACCGAGCTCCGTAAGCTTTCAGCATCGATCGGCGTTCCGTGCTCATCGTATCCGGCATAGTTAAAATCAGACTGTACCCTTTCGCCGCCGCTACCATTGCCAAAGCAATTCCAGTATTTCCTGAAGTCGGTTCAACTAAAATAGTTTTCCCCGGTTGAATTAACCCCGCTTCTTCGGCAGCCTGAATCATGCTCGCCCCGATTCGATCTTTCACCGAAGCAGCCGGATTCATACCTTCCAATTTTGCCACAATTTGAGCAACCACTCCTTCGGCTTGGGGAATTTTATTGAGCTGAACTAAAGGAGTTCTGCCAATTATTTGTGTAATATCCTTAGCAATTCTCATGGCTTAATTTCTCTCCCCTTAAATGTAGTACATAGGATGTGTTTGTTTGCGAAGATCCCGCTGTTCGCACAAATCTTGTAATGTGTATTTTCCCAAAACTGCGAAAGATGCCTCTCGAGCTTCCTGCCATATTTCTAGCACCGCAGTTTTTTCTATTGTTACAGATTCCGACACTTTTTGAGTCTGGCCGCTGCCAGATCCTTCGAGACTCAAAAACACCTCTAGCAAAGTAATCTGCCAAGGCTCTTTCGCCAGCAAATAACCGCCTTTAGCGCCCCGCAGACTCTGGACGATACTCGCACGCCGCAGCACGGCAAGAATTTGGTCTAAATAGCGTTCCGGTATCTCACCAGAAGCAGTAAGTTCGCTTACTGTTAGGGGCGAATCCTTCGGGTAGTGGCTCGCCAGTTCCAAGAGGGCTAACAGGGCATATTGTACTCTAGAAGATAGTTCCACATTCCCCACTGGCGATCGAGTTTAAATTGTACATTATATCATAGTACACAATCCCGGTAGGTGTACAGGTGTTATCATATTTTCATTACAAAAACGGTTGGAGAAATCCCGTGAGCAATGTAAATGTAGGTTTAAGCTGTCGGCATTGTCGGTATTACGAGCAGCACGGACACAGGGGCGGAAACTGCCAGATGCTCGGCGTGGGGGTACAGGGTGGGTGGAAAGCTTGCTCCTTGTTGGTTCCACCCTTTGCACCGTCTTGGGAATACCCCGAAGCGGGTAGAGCCCGAAAGTCTCAAATGTTGCAGGGAGCAAGTATTTTACAGGCAATACCGCCGCCTTAAAGTAACTGCTAAGTAGGTAGGCGAATATGTGCTGTGTCATCATTAAGTTTATTCCTACTGATATCTTGCACCATTGTCAGCAACAGGCAAGATGCCTGTTCTACAAGAAAATTTATCTTTTGTGGAACAGGCATCTTGCCTGTTCATAAAAGGCTAATTGAGAATGGTGCAACCTATGAGTTCATACTCACCTACTTAACGGCAGTCAACAGGTGCCAGATGTGGCATCTGTTGGCAGTGAGAAGAAAGAAATCAGGAGAAAGAGAAAAGCAAGTGCGATTGTCGCACTTGCTTTTGAACTTATTGACCAGTGGATGAGAAAATTTAATAAACGCAAATTATATTTCGTAGTGCCACACCTCGGAAGCTTGCAGAATAATCCGGTGGAGCGGCAGGCGATCGATCAAGCCTTGCTGCTCAAAATGACCGAGGGTGCGAGTGACTGTTACGCGACTTGTACCGATGATTTCTGCAATGTCCTGATGCGTTAAAATCATATCGATCAGATGTCCTTGCTCTACCTGAGAACCAAACCTCTTAGCCAGCCAAGTTAATAGGTGATAGAGCATAAAATCAACTTTTTTGTAACCTCGCATTACCATAAAATCTTCAGCTTGCTGAATGTGATTGAGCAAAATATCTCGATTTAGCCAGCGATCGCCAGATAATAGAGTTGCCTCGACTTTAGTTAAGCATTCAATTTGAAAAGGATCGCATTTTGATATCTGTTTGCCGATCGTATCACCAGGCCCCCACAATCCCAAGGTGATAATTGTGCCATCTTCAAGCCACGTTACAGTTCGCACTACTCCACTTTCAATTCGCCACAGAGCATTGCTTCTGTTGGGCAAGTGCGTGCGGCGAGCAAATTTATGTCGGCTGGTTTCATCAAAAATTTTAGGGGAAACAGAAGCAATAGTCATAGCCAGTTACTGAAGGAATCAAAGTTAGTTTGTACAATTGCAGCAGAATAGTGTTGCTAGCTAAAATCTCTCTAAATCAAAGCTTTACTAGATTCCTGCCCCGTCTAAAAACTGTGTAATAAATAAATTAGAAGACATAAATAATTCATGTTTTTTAGTCTCTTTTGGCTCTGATTCAGTTGCTTTGACCGGAGTTAGTTGAGATTTCAAAATATTAACCTGGTCTTCTAACTCCTTAATTCTATCGAACAAAGCTCGAATTGCTTGAGCTTCCAAATCCGGTATGCCTTGAGAATTTTGAGCATCTTCCACCTGCTTTTTCCGAGGGATGATGCGACCGGGAATTCCCACAACTGTGCAATCGCTAGGGACATCCCGCAGCACTACCGATCCCGCACCAATCCGAACATTATTGCCAACTTGAATATTGCCTAAAACCTTAGCGCCTGCTCCCACGACTACATTTTCTCCCAGGGTGGGATGCCGTTTTCCTATTTCTTTACCCGTGCCGCCAAGGGTCGCTCCTTGATAAATTACAGCATAATCTCCAACGATCGCAGTTTCGCCAATTACCACCCCCATGCCGTGGTCGATAAACACGCCCCTACCAATTTGGGCTCCTGGGTGGATCTCAATACCTGTTAAAAAGCGGCTCAGTTGGGAAATCAAGCGCGGTACAAACGGAAGGCCAGCGGAATAAAGCCAGTGTGCTATCCGGTGCAAAAAAAGTGCTTGCAGTCCGGGATAGCAAAATAATACTTCCAGCCAGTTGCGTGCCGCGGGGTCACGTTCGTAAATAATTTGCAAGTCAGTGAACATATTTAGTCTCGCCGTGTTTTGGTTATACAGTATCGGCAGGGCCGACGGTTTAAGCTGCATAAAGCAGGATTGGTTGTGGCATTATTACATATAATACTATAACCCGACCGAATTACAGTAGTATATGAGAAAAAAATTTTCCTTCCCCAGCCGCTTCTAAGCTGCCTCCGATATTTTCCGCGAAACAAACGGTACTGGTTGTCTGACTTCTTGCCGCAGCGGAATCTCGATCGAGAATTGGGTCCCCAATCCCGGTGTCGAATCGCAGCGCAGCGCACCCTTGTGCTTTTCTACGACAATTTTATAGCTGATTGACAGTCCCAATCCTGTCCCTTTGCCGGCAGGTTTAGTCGTAAAGAACGGGTCAAACAGCAGTTTTTTGACATTTTCTGGCATACCGGGGCCGTTGTCAGATATCCGCACAATTATTTTGTCGGGACTTGAATATTCTGTGGTTATGGCGATCGCCATCGGATCGATCGCTGCTTCGGGCCCGCGATCGAGCCTGTAACTCTCAAGGGCGTCGATCGCATTAGCCAGAATATTCATAAACACCTGATTTAATTGTCCGGCATAGCACTCTACTAAAGGTAAATGGCTGTAGTTTTTAACAATCTCGATCGCCGGGCGATCGGCTGTAGCTTTCAGGCGACTTTGCAGAATTAGCAAAGTGCTGTCAATGCCTTCATGGATGTTGACAGGTTTCATTTCGCTTTCATCTAAGCGAGAAAAATTCCGCAAAGATTGGACAATTTGAAGAATGCGATCGGCGCCTATTTTCATCGAGGACAGCAGTTGCGGCAAATCTTCGCTGACAAAGTCAAAGTCAATATTTTCTAAATGCTGTGAAATTTCCGAGGGAGGGGATAAATAGTGTTTTTGGTAGAGTTCTACCAACTCCAACAGATCCCTAGTATATTCGCGGGCGTGGTGAAGATTGCCGTAAATAAAATTAATAGGATTGTTAACTTCGTGGGCAACACCAGCCACTAATAAACCCAAACTCGACATTTTTTCCTGCTGAATCAGTTGAGTTTGAGTTTGCTGCAACTCTTGCAACGTTTTCTCTAGCTGTTGAGATTTAGTAGTGCGTTCGGCTGCTACTTTTTCAATTCGCTCGGTATAAATCCACAAGCTCATTATATAAAGTGTCGCCGCCAAAGTTAAGATACTCCCAAAAATTAAAACAGTCAAAGAACGCCAAAATCTTAGAGGATTAATGTACTCTGGCGTTAGCCGCAGTTGCAGCAACCACCTGCGATTTTCAATATTGAGAATGCGGGTGCAACTGCTGCCGTCCGGGCAGTAAGCTCTTTCCCCTATTTGGAGTTGATTTTTAATGTTTTCGTCGGTGATTATCCTCTTAGTCTTCGCTTCGTAAAAGGCAAGAAATTTTTCGGATTCAGGAGCCATCGCATCTTGAAGATACACGTTAACAAAGTTGAGTTTAGTTTCCTGTAAAGCCGATTTTACAAGAGCATCAACGAGCAAAACCCCGAGAGTAAAACCTTTCAATGATTCGGGTTCCCTAGCAGGTAAATCTGGCTGCCCTGCTGCGGTATCGCCGGGAGGAGTTTGACTAAAAATTGGCAGGAATACAAAGACGCTGGGTTGATTTTGGGAGGGCAATTTTTGGCGGTCAGTTGCAATAATTTCTTGTCTTTTTGTTGCTTTTTCTAAAGCAAGTCGATTTGCACTCAAATCTACATCTAAATCTATTTCCTTTGTCAGGGATTGCGGAGAGTCAGAAACGCGGGGAAGCCAAGCGATCGCCTTCAGGCTCGGATGGCGGTAGAGGGCAGAACCAACAAATGTCTTCATTTCTGGTTTTTTAACGCCGTCAAATACGCTGTAAAATGCACCTGCAGCCCGAATAATTTCTAAATTCCCGCTCACTTCTCTCTGAATGTCTGTAGCTATTTTGTCCAGTCGGTCTTGCAGTTCGGTTTGCATGAATTTGTATTCCCAATTGTACGCAACTGAACAGGCGATCGCAGACAGTCCAAATCCTGCACAAAGTGTTAATCCTGCCTGGATATAACGGCGATAACTAAGTAAAGTGCTAGTTGCTAAATTCTTGAATTTGTTAGCAGTCATATTCTTCACCTATCTTTTTTCTAGTTCTTCCAACCTCGGCCTGGGATTTCTCGTTTTTCTCGTTCCCAGGCTCTGCCTGGGAATGAATTTCAGGAGGCTCTGCCTCCGATTTTTATCGTTCCCACTCAAAATTTCAGGAGGAAGCTCTTTCTCGTTCCCAGGCTCTGCCTGGGAATGAATTTCAGGAGGCTCTGCCTCCGATTTAGAGCCACGAGACAGCATTACCAGGCACGAGCCTGGTAACGGTGTGGGAGCAGTGTTTTGTAGAAGATCCCGGATAGTATTTTGCGTAAGATGCAGTGGCTGATTTAAATTGAATAAGCAGGAAAAGTCATCGCGTGTTTGGGCTTGACGTAAACCTGCTGATCTCGCGTTAACTTTAGAGAATCGAAGCGTTCGCGACTCACGTAAGCCGTTACTACCTGCTGGGATTCTAACACTAACTCGGTTTGTATTTCCCGCCCTAAATGAATGATGCGGCTGACTGTTGCTAATGAAAAACCCGACTCCGGCTTAGTTTTAATTTCCACGTCGTGGGGGCGCAAAAACACTAATTCCGAATGAGCGGCGCCATTATTGTGAGGCGCTGGGGCGTGGTTGGCGAACAAACCCGCAGCATTCGACAGCACATTGACCGGCCCAATAAAACTCATCACAAAAGCTGTTGCGGGTTTGTCGTAAATTTCAGCAGGAGTGCCAATTTGTTCGACTCTACCTTTGTTCATTACCACAATTTCATCGGCTACTTCCATAGCTTCTTCTTGGTCGTGAGTCACAAAAACTGTGGTGATGTTAACTTCTTTGTGAAGGTTGTGCAGCCACGATCGCAATTCTTTGCGGACTTTAGCATCTAATGCTCCAAAAGGTTCGTCTAGCAGCAGCACTTTTGGTTGAACTGCTAGAGCTCTGGCCAAAGCAACCCGCTGCCGCTGGCCACCGGAAAGTTGCGAAGGATAGCGATCGCCCAAACCTGTCAACTGCACTAAATCCAAAAGTTCATCAACCCGCCTGCCAATAGAGTGTTTAGGAACTTTGCGAATTTCCATCGCAAAAGCAATATTTTTCCTAATACTCATGTGTTTGAACAAAGCGTAGTGCTGAAACACAAAGCCGATATGCCGTTCCTGCACCGACTGATGAGTAGCATTTTCACCGATCAGGTAAATCTCACCGCTGTCGGGCGGTTCTAGCCCCGCGATCATCCTCAGCAGAGTCGATTTCCCGGAACCGGAAGGCCCCAACAGCGCCACTAAAGAGCCCCTTTTAATTTCCAAATTCACGTTGTCAATTGCGTGGAAGGAGCCGAAGTGTTTCGATACGTTCCGAATTGTAATGCTCATGAGTTTATATACCTATTTTCGGAGTGAAAAAAGTTAACCCCGCTTATCTGACCGAGTTACAGTAGTATATCCTGAAAATAATATTTATTTTGCAACCCCTGTAACTTTTTGTATTGTATGGAGAGGCGCGGGTGATGGGGACTGGGCTTGAAAGTTGACGCTGGCGGGCTCCGAAGAGTTAAGCCGCGAGGGCTGCTAAAACCGCGCGGCTTCTAGCCGTGGGGTAGTTTACAATAGTTAATTCAGAAGCCAGCCAGCTTGAGCTTTGAGAAACGACAGAATAGTAAGTTCTAACAAAAACACCACTATGGGAAAACCAACAGGCTTTATCGAATTCTTGCGCGAATTGCCCTCGGAACTCTCACCAGTCGAGAGAGTCCACAACTGGGACGAATTTCACCTGCCGATGGATGAGGAAAAACTCCGCACCCAAGGCGCGCGCTGCATGGACTGCGGAATTCCGTTTTGCCACACGGGTACAATGATCGGCGGCATGGCAAGCGGCTGCCCGATTAACAACCTCATCCCCGAATGGAACGACCTAGTATATCGCGGACTGTGGAAAGAAGCCCTAGACAGACTCCACAAAACCAACAACTTCCCGGAATTCACCGGCCGCGTCTGTCCCGCACCCTGCGAAGGCGCCTGCGTGCTCGGCATCAACAACCCGCCAGTCACGATTAAAAATATCGAAGCCTCGATTATCGACAAAGGCTGGGATGAAGGCTGGATTACTGCGGAACCGCCAGCCAAACGCACCGGCAAAAAAATCGCCGTCATCGGTTCCGGGCCCGCCGGTTTGTCCGCCGCCGCGCAACTCAACAAAGCCGGTCATTGGGTAACAGTATACGAAAGAGCCGATCGACCGGGCGGCCTGCTAATGTATGGCATCCCCAACATGAAGCTAGACAAAGAACAAGTCGTCATGCGCCGCCTGAAAATCCTCGAAGACGAAGGCGTGACATTTGTCTGCAACACCGAAGTCGGCAAAGACTTACCAGCCGAACAACTGTTAAAAGAATACGACTCCGTTGTCCTCTGTACCGGCGCCACCAAACCCCGCGACTTGGGCATCCCCGGCCGCGAATTAAAAGGCATCCACTTCGCAATGGACTTCCTGACTGCGAACACCAAAGCAGTTTTAGACAAGAGCACCAACGGCAACTTCATCTCCGCCGAAGGCAAAGATGTGGTCATCATCGGCGGTGGCGACACGGGCACCGACTGCGTGGGCACCTCCATCCGCCACGGCTGCAAAAGCCTCGTACAGCTAGAAATCCTGCCCAAACCGCCCTCGGAACGCGCCCCGAACAATCCCTGGCCGGAATGGCCGAAAGTCTACCGCCTCGACTACGGCCAAGAAGAAGCAGCAGCCAAATTCGGCGAGGACCCCCGCGGCTATCTCACCACGGCGACAAAGTTCGAGGGCGACGAAAACGGCAATGTCAAAGCCGTGCACACCGTTGAGGTGGAGTGGGAGAAAAACGAGAAAGGGCAGTTTATTCCGAAACACATCCCGGGCACGGAAAAAGTGTTGCCCGCACAGCTTGTGTTGCTGGCGATGGGCTTCCTCGGCCCGGAACAGCCCTTGCTGGATGCCCTGGGATTGGAACGCGACGCCCGCAGCAACGTGAAAGCCGAGCACGAAAAATATACAACCAGCATTCCGGGAGTTTTCGCGGCTGGGGACTGTCGCCGCGGACAGAGTTTGGTGGTTTGGGCGATTAATGAAGGGCGCGGCGTGGCCCGGGAGTGCGACCTTTATCTGATGGGGAGCACTGATTTGCCTTAGTTGGTAGGATTTACAGTACGGACACGGCGCTGTACCCATTGGTGTCAACTTAAGCTTTTCGTCCGCCAGTCCTCCCGCCTACCCTGCAGTCCGCCAGGGAATGAATTCCCTGTCTAATAGCGAAAGTCCTCTCAAGAGGACTAATCAGTTTACCAGTCTTTTTCTCAGTCCTCATAGCGAGGACTTTCGCTTTGAGGCAGGGGTTTCAACCCCTGCCGGACTGCCGGACTGAGGGTTTAACGCCCTTGTTGACAGCATCGAGGACACGGCAGTGCCGTTTCCCTACCGTTGAATCTGTAGTTCACTCGGCTGAAAACTGGTATATTACCCATTAGTTTGTAGTAAGGACTTCATTCCTTTCTTTTCTCAGGGCTAAAGTCCTGACTGCGAACCTATTTTGCTAAAATAAAAGTACATAAACAACATAACTTTGATACATTATTCAGGTTTCCTGCAACAAATTTACTAAATTAAAAACTTATGACTACTCATCCTATCAACCGCGCCACTACCCTCAAAACTGCCTATAAAGCCTGTGATCCTCTCCGCTCCTTAGAAGGTGCAGATCTCGATCGCTATTATGTTGATTTATCGAATGTTCGCAAAACCGAAGCGATCGCAGGTGTCAGTAACATTTTAGACTTTCAAGAACCAGAACAGTTTACCACAATCTTGTTTACAGGACATCAGGGTTGTGGCAAAAGTACCGAATTGAAGCGAATTCAAAAGCAGTGGGAAATCGATTATCGCGTCATTTATCTGAACGTGCAAGAAGAAACCGATATTAATGATATCAGTTATACCGATTTTTATTTAATCGTCATTAAGCGAATTGAGTTTGAAATGCGCCGGCTGGGGCTGAAATTAGATTCTCGGCTGATGGATAATTTTGGGGCTTGGTTTAAGGATGTCACTGAAGAAACAGAACGCACGGTTGAAAGTTCCGTAAGTGTGGAAGCGGAAGCAACCTTGGGACCGGAAGCTCCATTTTTAGCAAAGTTATTGGTTAAGCTACTGGCACAAATCAAAGGTTCTGATAAGCAGAAGAAAACAATTCGCCAAACTTTAGAAAAAGACATTTCTCGCTTAAAAGCCGATATCAATTTAATCTTAAATGATGCTGTCAAAAAACTGCGTAAGGAGTTTCCGAGCTATAAAGGATTTTTAATTATCTTTGATAATTTAGACCGCGTTCCTCCCCATGTGGCAAACCATTTATTTTCGGACTATGCCGCTCAACTTCAAGAACTGAATTGTACGCTGATTTACACAATTCCACTTTCAGTTCTTTACTCGTCTCAAAATGCTCTCAAGAATTTTTTTGACTGTCCTCACATTGTCCCGATGGTCAATGTTTATGAATTCGAGCGAGATAGCTGCGACTTAAACTACAATGAAGTTAGCTTAAATGCGATGGCTAGTTTAATCGATCGCAGAGTTGAAGCTGACAAAATCTTTGAGTCTCGCGAACAATTACTAGAATTAGCCAAAGCCAGCGGGGGTAACGTTAGCCAACTCATGAAGATGATGCGGACGGCTTGCATAACCGCCAGCGGTCGCAGTCATGCTAAAATAATGGCTGAAGATGTTACCTATGCAGTCAAACAAGAACAATTTAATTTTGAGCGGTTCATCCCACAAGATCATTATCCAGTTTTAGCTCAAGTTTGTTTGACGAAAACTATTAATAACGATGAACTCCGTGATGTGATGTTTTCCAATTTGTCGGTTTTGGAATACAACGGCAAAAATCGATGGAACTATCCGAATCCGGTGGTGAAGCAAATTGAAGAATTCCAAAAAGCCCTCCGAGATGCCAGACAATCCCATGTTAATCCCTAACACTCGGAATGCACAAATTTGGCGATTTTTGGCAGTAAATCAGCAGGCATTTACTCAACTTTTGACGTTTGTTGATTTTTCGGAGAATTTGACTATCGGGTTTGCAGAAGTTAATTTTAATACGGAAGCTGATTTGCTAATTGAGGGAGTGAAAAATCATCCGATTTCTCAAGAAACTCAATTTGAAGTTTTGAGTTTTGATGAGAATTTGCGTTTTCTCCGAGATGAAATTATCAAAATTTTACCTACTATTAAGCGAGAGGCAAATAAAAAATTAGTTTTAATTGTGCGGGGATTGGAAAAGTCGATCGGCAAGTTTGGTGAATATCCTCCGGTATTACAAGACCTTAATTGGGTGCGAGATGCTTATAAAACCAGCGTTCCCCATCCGATCCTGTTTGTTTTGCCGGACTATGCAATTACTCGTTTGGCGAAGTTTGCACCGGATTTTTGGGCGTGGAGATCGGGAGTATTTCTGTTTAAAACTACTCAAGCTACTAGAGATGATGCCGTTGCTAGGACTCTGGATTCGGAAAGGAGTTTTAGGACATTAGAAACGCCTGAAAAGCAAGAACGCATTGAACTTTTAGAGTCTTTGTTGATGGAATACAGTCCGAGTCATTCTGGAACTGAAAAAAATCCTAGTGCTTGCAGCAATATTTTACATCAATTAGGAGTTGCTTATCTCAGCCAAGGAAAGCCCGTTAAAGCGAGAGAGTATTTAGAAAAAGCCTTGGAGTTGACAAAGGAAAGTGAAAACTTATCGCTGCAAGCTGATGTTTACAATGAATTGGGTAAAGCTTACAAGCAAGAGCGACAATTTTCGGCGGCAATGAGTGCTTATCAAGCATCGCTGGCAATTGCTCGCCAACTGGGAAACCGTCGCGGGGAAGCTAATGCTTTGTATTATTTGGGGAATGTCTGTCAGGATTTGCGAGAGTGGGAAAAGGCAACTGTTTTTTATCAGGAATGTTTAGAAATTGAACAAGCAATAGGAGATATCTACTCTCAAGCAAGCACCTACCAGCAGTTAGGATGGGTGGCGCAGGAAATGTGGAATCTGACTGAAGCTGAGCGTTACTATCAACAAGCTTTGGAGATTTATCGCGAATATGGCGATCGCTCTGGTATGGCAACTTGTTGGGGATTATTGGGAGATATCGAGCGAAATCGCGGCAATTGGGATGAAGCAGAGAGATTGTACCGGCAATGTTTGGAAGTTGAGACAGAATTGGGCGATCGCTCAGGTATGGCAAGTTGTTGGGTATCATTGGGATATATCGAGTCATGTCGCGGCAATTGGGATGAAGCAGAGAGATTGTACCGGCAATGTTTGGAAGTTGAGACAGAATTGGGCGATCGCTCAGGTATGGCAAGTTGTTGGGGAGTATTGGGAGATATCGAGCGGATGCGTGGTAATTTCGATGCTGCTGAACAGTTTAAGCGACAGTCTTTTCAGTTGCGAGAACAATTAGGCGATCGTGAAGGTATGGCAAGTTCTTTAGGTGCATGGGGAGATATCGAGCGAAATCGCGGCAATTGGGATGAAGCAGAGAGATTGTACCGGCAATCTTTGGAATTAAGGACAGAATTGGGCGATCGCTCTGGTATGGCAACTTCGATCGGTTGTTTGGGAGAAATTGAGATGCTTAAGGGTAACTTGGATGCAGCAGAACCCCTTTTAAAAGAGTCTTTAGCGATGTTAGAAGAACTAGGAGAACCCAGAAAAATTGCCGATGCCAACTACGATTTAGCACGACTTGAACGTAAACGCAACAACCCAGAACTTGCCCAACAACATTACAACAGTGCCCATCAAATCTTTCAACAATTGGGAGCCGCGAAAGACTTAGAAAGAATCGAGCGAGAGTGGGAATCCGATTAATTTTAATCAAGAAATGCCGCAGGCGATAGTTGTAGGGTGTGTCGCCATTAACAATCTCTAACTCAATATCGACAATCTCATAGCGACGCAGCGGGCGAAATAGGTATCAGGTGCGTCAGCTTGGAGATTCTGGATTATTTACAAAATCGTCGAAGCTGACACACCCTACAATACCAAAGAAACCGGGTTTTTAGCTAATTTCGTAACTGCGGCGAATAATTTTATCCAAAAACCCGGTTTCTGGCCACCCGTGTGTAAGTCCTATTTGAGCAAACTTGAGAAAATCCCTAATATTTTCCCCGCATCTTTAATGTAATACTCCACAGCATCAATATCTAAAGCATTACCTTCTAACTTTAAAAATCTCCAGACAGTACCAGATGTCACAACACCATAAATTACTGCAACTTGATTCCCTTCTTTTTCATTAAACAACTGCGCTGCATACATTTGGGCCGCACACTGTCCCAAACCGCCGATTAAATCTTCTTTCTTCGCCTCAACAATTGCAATTACAGGGGCCATAATCACAATCTGCGATTCGGAAAGGCTAATTAAAAAATCACAAGCGCCAGTCAGTCCTTTTTCTAGGTCTACATTAAACTCTTTACCAGAAAACAAGCTGATTTTATCGTCTAGCATTCTCCTCAATTCTAGTAAGATTGGGGTGATAATCATTTCGGAACGCGCTTTTTCTGTATTGATTTCGCTGGCAATTCGCAGGTTGTACTTGAGGGTGAAATCTAGATATTCGCTGTATTCTACTTCTGGTATATGGGCGAATAAATCATTTTTGTCTTTCAGGGTTAAGCTGAGTTTTTTGATGGCATCAGTCAGGGAAAAGTTACTGTAAGCCATATAGGATTTTGAAGTTTAAGTTGATGATAATATTGTAGCTTGTAGATTGTAGATTGTAAGGTGCGTCAGCTTGGAGATTTTCGATTATTTACAAAATTGTCGAAGCTGACACACCCGAAGATTCAAAAGCTTTTAAGGTGCGTCAGCTTGGAGATTTTCGATTATTGATACAATTGTCGAAGCTGACACACCCGAAGATTACACAGCTCATCAACCAAAATTCAACGGATCGACATCAATAGTTAGACTAACAGAACGCGGCGTGCGATCGCGCAACCCGATCAAATCCGACAAATCCACCGACTCATCCAAAGGCAACTTCAGCAAAATCTGCCATCGATAGCGATTTGCCACCCGCATAATCGCCGCAGGTGCAGGCCCCAACAACTCACACCCCGGTACAGACAATCGCTGAATATACTCCTGACAAACCGACGCCAATTGTACCGCAGCCACCGCCACTTCCGCCGCATCTACACTGCTCAACCGCAACAAAATCAGCCGCCCCGAAGGAGGATAATTCAGCGCGGCCCTTTCCGCCAATTCCGTCTCCACAAAACCTGCATATTCGTGCCGCCTAACTGCTTGAATAACCCGATGTTCTGGAGTGTAAGTTTGAATAATTACGCGCCCCGGATCGTCGCCTCTGCCCGCACGGCCCGCGACTTGAGTTAAAGTTTGAAAAGCTCGTTCGCTGGCCCGATAATCCGATAAGTTCAGCAACCCGTCAGCAGACACAACTCCCACCAATGTGACTCCAGCTAAATCTAACCCTTTCGTCAGCATTTGCGTACCCAACAAAATGTCAGCTTCCCCATTGGCAAATTGCGTTAACAATCTGCGGTGATCGCCCTTATTTCTAGTCGTATCGCTGTCAAACCGAATTGCCCGCAATTCTGGAAACAATCTCGTTAATTCCTGTTCGACTCGCTGAGTGCCGCTGCCAAAGTTTTTGAAGTAAGGAGAACTGCATTCCGGGCAGTTTTGGGGGTGTCGTTCCGTGTGGTTGCAGTAGTGACAGCGCAACACTTCTGCGGTTCCTTCGCCGACGTGGTGATAAGAAAGCGACACATCGCAGTTCGGGCATTCCATTACATAGCCGCAACTCCGACAAGAGACAAAGGTACTGTGTCCTCTTCTGTGAATAAATAGAATACCTTGCTGTTGTCTTGCTCGCAATTGTTCCAGGGCGTTTTGCAGGGAAGCGCTGAAAATAGAGCGGTTTCCTTGCCGCAATTCTTGGCGCATATCCACTATTTCTACAGGCGGCATCGGGCGGGAATAAATGCGACTGGGCAATGATAAATAATGGATATTTGGTAACGAGTAATAATCTCGGCGCGTCCCCACAAAAGTCTCTAAAGCTGGCGTTGCGGAACCTAAAATTAACGGACACTTCTCTAATTCGGCGCGCCATTTAGCAACGGTGCGGGCGTGGTAGCAGGGGGCTGGTTGATCTTGTTTGAAGCTGCTGTCGTGTTCTTCATCGAGGATAATTAAGCCGAGGTTAGGTAAAGGCGCAAAAATGGCCGATCGCGTGCCGATGACAATTTGCGGGGTTCCAGCCAGCATCTGACGCCATGTATCGTAACGTTCGCCCTCGGATAGGGCGCTGTGGTACACGCAAATTTGCTCGCCAAAACGGGCTCGGAACCGATCGGTAAGTTGAGGTGTGAGGCCGATTTCGGGAACGAGTACGAGGGCGGATTTGCCGCTGGCTAAGATGGGGGCGATCGCCTGCAAATACACTTCGGTTTTCCCGGAACCTGTAACGCCGTGCAGCAGCACTTGACGGAATCCCGAAAAAGAGTTAATAAACGCTAAGGCTTCAGCCTGAAAATGAGTTAAAGTCTTCGGTGCATCGGGCAATTGAGCAATTCCGCGATCGCCCCTGAGCACTTCCCTTTGATCGATAACAACACAGCCTTTTTCTTCTATTTTTTTGACAACCGAAGAACTCGCGCTGCAAATCCTCAGTAAATCATTCAGCCACATTTCACCGCCACGCTGGCGCAAAACTTCCAATACTTCTTGTTGCCGCTTGGTTAAATCTGTGACAAATGCACTAGCAATTAATGTCACTGCAGGTTTGAGTTGTGGTTTGGGAGGATGGGGAGGTTCTACATAACTTTCTACCCAACCGCGTTTCAATAAATCTCGCAATCCCCGATAACTTCCCTTGACTTGTCGCTGGAGGTATTGCCAAGTGTAATCGCCGTTTTTTTGAGCTTGCAGCAATTGCAAAATTTGATTGGCTGCGGGATTGAGAAATGTTTCGGCATTCGGAGAAATTGCGTCCTTAATTAAGCGAATTCGGCGCACGGAACGCCTTAACAAACCGGGCGGCAGCGAGGCTCTAATTACTTGAAGTAAAGGTGTGCAATAATAGGTGGCAGTGCGATCGAGCAATTCCCAGTAATTAGGCGGGAAAAAACCCGCACTGACCACATCTTCGACATCTTTAACCCTTGTGGGATCTAAGTCGGGCGGCAGTTGAGAAATGAACCGAATCGCGATCGCCCCTACCTGTTGATTGCCAAAGGGTACACTCAAAATATCCCCTGGTTGCACCGTAAGTTCCGCAGGTAAACGATAAGTAAATAATTTGTTTTCCTCCCCAGGGGAGTCCCCCGCACCCCTGAAAGGAGAGTCCACCAATACCTCGATCCACTCTGCCCGCACTGTGGGGCGCTGTGGCGGTTCGCTGCTGCGGTAGGATGCCCCGGGCTCTGCCGCTACAGGGGTTGACAAACCAAAAGAAACAGTAGACATAGGGTTGCACATCAAACTAGGAGGAGCCGCGGTCAAAGGGAGTTTTCATTATCCCTCAGTTTAGCTCGATCGCTCCATCTTAGCTGCGGGAATTGGCGATCGGAATCTCGATCACCAATTCAGTCCCTTCTCCAATTGCGGATATGCAGTCCAACCTCCCGCCGTGTTTGTCCACAACAATTTGATAGCTAATTGACAGTCCCAAACCCGTCCCGTGACCGACTGGTTTGGTCGTGAAAAACGGATTAAAAATTTTCCCTTTTACAGTTTCATTCATTCCTATACCATTATCTTTGATGCTAATTCTTACCCAATTTCCGGAAATAATAGAAGTAGTAATTTCCATCTGGCTGGGGTTGGCTTCTCTCTCGCCTCGGTCACACTTTTTGTCTCGCTCCCGCAGGGCATCAACAGCATTATTAATGATGTTCATAAATACCTGATTTAATTGCCCCGCATAACATTCAACATGGGGCAACTTTCCATAATTTTTAACAATTTTTATAGCAGGGTAACCTGGTTTCTCATTAGTTAAATTCTGCAAAATTAACAAAGTGCTGTCAATTCCTTCGTGAATGTTAACCGGTTTCTTTTCGGCTTCATCTACCCGCGCAAAGTTGCGTAAAGTCAGCACAATTTCGCGGATGCGATCGGAGCCAACTTTCATTGACGAAAGAGTTTTTAACAAATCTTCGCGGAGAAAGTCGAGGTCAATTCTTTCAATAAAATCTTCAATCTCTGCATCTGTTTCGGGATACCGCTCCTGATACATTGCGAGCAATTTTAAAAGGTCGGCAGTGTAGTCATTGACATAGGTAATATTGCCGTAGATGAAGTTGACGGGATTGTTGATTTCGTGGGCGATGCCAGCTACCAAAATTCCCAAAGCCGACATTTTTTCGGCTTCGATCAATTTGAGCTGCATTGTTTGCTGGTTTTCCAGAGCTTTTTCTAGTGTAGACATTCTTGCTTTTAAAATATTTTCGGAATCTCTAAATTCCTCCGTGACACTTTTTAGCAAATATTCCTTTTTTTGATTAAGCGCTTCTAATTCGCTGCGTTTGGTTTCCGAAGTTTCGAGTTTTTCCCGCAGGCTTCGATTTTCCTTTTCCAGTTCTTTGATTCTGTTTTCCCACTCTGTTGGTTCCATCGGCTATTATTTTGCACCTAAAAATAGTGTAAGAACAGTTTTATTAGTAAATTTAGTTGCACTCTTTACCTAGTTAGAATCTCGTCGCACATCGCCTAGGCAATTTTGTCCAAAAAATTAAACACTTGCTTTATTTTGGTCTGTTTAAAAATCTTATCTAATATACATTCAAAATGTCAAGATATTAATAACAACTCTGTTTAAAACCGCTCGCCAGTTTTATTCCCCGCACTCGCATTTGCGGGGTTTTCATCCGATTTTTGATAAATAAGCAGGGCGATCGCAAACTTATAAAGGCTGACCCAGCGCGAAAAATTGCCCGATTCAGACAACATTAGTACAAAACCCGCCGACAATCCAAAGCGAAAATATTAAAGGTGACGGAGTGAGGGTGGGGGATGGGAAAAGTACGATCGACTGGGCGCGCGATCGGGCAAGCAATCTCAAGTACCAAGCCAATTGGGTTCTCCCAGAACGCAATCACACTATACCATTGCTGAAAAATCTCACTCCAATGTGTCGATCGTACTTACATACCCGCACCATTTTGTGCTAAGAACTACTACTTGTGACCACATTGACACAGAAGTTTATATTTGGAGAGTAATTGATGTCAGGTAGCGAAGTTCGTGCAGACTTTTGGATGAGCGAGTACATTACCCCTTGGGATATTTACGTTCACGGCATCATCGGCGTGCTCGCTTACAAAAAAACAGCCTATCAAGAAATGTACGTAGTTCAGACCGGTACCTACGGCAAAGGCTTAGTTTTGGACGGCAAATGGCAATCTTGTACAGGCGACGAGTTTCTGTACCACGAACCCCTAGTACACCCAGCCATGATTTGTCACGGTTCCCCCAAAAAAGTGCTAGTTCTCGGCGGCGGAGAAGGAGCTACAATTAGAGAAGTGCTGCGCTGGAAAACAGTTGAAAAAGTCGTGATGATCGATATTGACGGCGAAGTAGTAGAAGCTTGCCGCGAACACCTCCCAGAAATGCACCAAAACGCCTTTGACGACCCCCGCTGCGAAGTCGTAATCGGCGACGCTTTGGACTATTTAGACAAAACAGACAAAGATTGGGATATTGTCATTTCTGACTTGTCCGATCCCATAGAAGAAGGTCCATCTTTCCAGTTGTTTACCAAGGAGTATTTTGAGAAAGTTCGCGGCGTAATGTCGCCTAACGGATATTTCGTAGTGCAAGCGGGGCCAGTTTCTCCCGCCGAAATGAAAATGCACGCTCGCATTGTCAATACCCTGAAATCGGTTTTCCCCAACGTTCAATCCTGTACCAGCTTTATTTCTACTTACGGAGCTCCGTGGGGTTTTGCCATAGCTTCAACTCAAGAAATAAATACGCGGCCAGAACCCGAAGCTACTGACAAATTACTCGCCGAGAAAACAACTGGCGGGTTGCGGATGCTGGACGGGATTACACTGTTGGGGTTGATGCAAGTTCCCGGTCACTTGCGGCAGGTAATCGCCTCTGAAACCGAAGTTTACACTATGGCAGCACCGCCTAAATTTTTCGGGAAAGGCTCTGTCAGTCAGTGAAGTTAAATTGAAAGAGAAAACTCGTTTGGAGTAACTGAGATGAGCAATTTAATTCGCATAGTCGCTGCAATTTTTCTTCCCCCTCTGGGCGTATTTTTGACTGTCGGCCTCGGCACAGATTTTTGGATCAACCTGGTTCTGACATTTTTGGGCTTTATTCCCGGCATCATTCACGCTGTTTGGGTGATTGCTAAGCACGATCGCCCTTAACTTGAGGGCAAATCCAGTTTTGGGATAATAAACAGGTCAGAGAAAATAAAATTTCTTTTGCCTGTTTTCACCAATTTATCAGTATTAAATCTGCGTTCATCCGCGTTCATCTGCATTCATCTGCGGTTAAAAAGAAAAAAATCTAATTCATCTCAGAAATAGATTGCACCTCAATTTCTTCACAAACCAATTCAGCAATTTTTTTCGCCGCCCCCAATTCTCCTCGAACCGCACGCAAACGATCGCCCATTTGTGCTAATTTATCAGGATGGCTCAAATAGTCGATCGCCAATAGAGCCACAGCATCGGGTTCCAGCTTCCCAATCAACTCCGGCACAATCTCCTCCCGTGCCCAAATATTCGGCCAAGCATAAAGCTTACCCTTTCCCAATTGCCAGATTAGCCAATTAATCGCCGTAGCAAAAACTGAACCGACTAACGGCAAATTTGCCAACAATCCCGGCAATCCGTCCCAAGCTTTCATCGCATCCAATTGCTGAGTCGGAATCAAAACAATCATCGGTACAGCTAACGAACCCAATTCGGCAGTATTCGCTCCCACAGTAGTTAAACACAGGCTGCATTCTGATAGCAAATCGTAGGCGGGCGTCTGGGTCCAAAGTTCAACTTGCAACTTATTTGCTGTCTGCAAAAAAGGCCGTTCTGTGAAATGAAGTTCGGCGCTGCCGTTCTCAAATAAATGCAGGCAAGGATTTTGTTTCGGGTCGGCAAAACCTGCTAGAGTTTGCACATCTAAGGTAGGAGCAACGGGAATTACAAAGCGAGTTTGAGGGCGGATGCGATGGATCGATTGGGCGATCGACAAACATAACGGTACACCTAAAGCTAATTTGGCGGCTTTAGAACCGGGCAACAATCCAATTAACTCTATTTTTGGAAGAGGCGGAGCCTCTGGATATGCGTTTCCAGGCAGAGCCTGGGAACGAGGTAAATGAGTCGATTTCCGATCGCCTACTTCCGCAATCAAATCTCCGACAACTACAAATTTACTAGCATATTTTTGGGGAACTTTAGCAAAAACTTCAGGTTTCATCGCCGCAAACTTATCAATCCAGCGATACCAGCGCGCGTCCCATTCAGCATAAATAACAGTGCGATATTTTAGCCTTTTGCCAATAACAACCGTAAAAAATTGATCGCCGCCTAAAAACAAAACAACTCCTGTTTCATACCAATCCCAATTTTCAGCAGTTTTGCCCGATAATAAGAAGGGAAAAAAATGCTCCGGCGCCTGCACTCTGTCCACTTCAGGGTAGGAACGGGCGATTTGTGCTTCTTTTCCGGTGGCGTGGGGACAGGGGGACAGCACCACAGAGATGCGGGCTTGAGTCCCCGCCTTCCCCAATTTCTCGCGCAAAGCTTGCACGGCGGGACGCACCCAAGTTGCCAATTCTCCGGGGCCGTTGGAGAGGATTAAAATATCGACTGTCATAGGATTTAATATTTGAGAGGATACAAGGGAGAATTTATGACAGATTTAATTGATGCCGTCAAGACGGGTGATGTTGCCGCTGTAGAAAGTGCGATCGAACAGCGTGCAGATATCAATGCCAAAAATGAGCAAGGTGAGACAGCTTTGACGGCTGCGGCTGAGGCTGGCAATTCTGCGATCGTCAAAAAATTGCTGGCTGCAGGTGCCCAGGCAAACAGTCAGGATAATGACGGGTGGACGCCGTTAATGAGTGCCGCTGCTGCCGGACATAGCGAGATTGTACAGCTTTTGCTGGAGGCGGGAGCGGATGTGAATGCTAAAACTAATTTTGGTTTGACGGCTTTGATGAGTGCGGCAGGCAGCGGGCGCACTCAAGTTGTGGAATTTTTAATCGATAAAGGAGCTGATATCAAAGCTAAGGATAATAATACTTGGACTGCGTTAGTTTGGGCTTCTTCGGAGGGCCACAAAGATGCGGTTGAGGTTTTGAAGCTAGCGCGCGATCGCCATTAAAGACTTAGCAACCGGGTTGATTGGAAAAACCCGGTTTCTGGATGGTACAATTAATCAATAAATTTGCCATTTTCCTGTCATGGTACTATTCGATCGAGAAATGCGTTTGCCAACTAGCGCCGAACTTCCTTCTTCGGATGATACTCCTGTGGATGACGAAAATCAAAACTTTCTTCCCAACTTACTTTTATTCTTGCTCAAATTTCACTGGCGGCAGCGAACTGGTTTTTTGGCGTGGATATGGCAATTTATCACACGACGGGAGTGAGTCATCTGGTTCCAATCGTTCCTGACGGATTCTTGAGTTTGGGCGTAGAAAGGTTCAAAGGCGATACTTTGCGCCTCAGTTACGTCCTGTGGGAATAAAATAATATTCCCCCGATTTTTGCCCTAGAGATTGTTTCTCAAACTTACGGCGGCGAATACGATAAAAAAATTGATATTTATGCGCGGTTGGGCGTGCTGTACTATGTGATTTACAATCCCTACTACTGGCGGCGAGACCAACATCAACCGTTTGAAGTTTATCGTTTGGTAAATGGTGAGTACGAACAGCAAATTGGTGAACCTTTCTGGATGCCGGAAGTGGGCTTAGGAATTGGTCGAGGTCGGTACAGTGATGGGGAACGACAGTTGGAAGTTTTGTACTGGTTTGATGAACGAGGTAGCAGGTATTTGACGGCTGAAGAAACTGCCGATCGAGCACAGCAAAGAGCGGAGGAATCAGAACAAAGAGCGGAGGAATCAGAACAAAGAGCGGAGGAAATACAACAGCAGCTTGCTAGATACCGCGATCGCTTTGGTGAGTTGCCGGAATAGCAAAGTGCGATCGCCCTTTTTGTAGAATGTGCGATCGCACCGACATCAGCAATCAGGCAAATCCCCAATAGCTGCGAGATTTCTATCCAAGTAAAAGTATCGACGAATAACTAGGTGCTGGTAATTGATTCAACTTGAGATTTCCGCCGCCTTCAATAACAGCGATCGTGTCACCGGGGCTGGTTTGGCTAACTCCATTTTGAGCGAAGGGCAAGCCCTTCCTTTGGATTGCTAAATCTCGATTATTGTTAGTGGGAACCAGAATGTAGTCATCTAAGAAAGACCCTCTGAGTTCGATTGTATCCTGACCTTGGGTAAAGTTCCGAATAGTAGCAAAACCCGGCCCAATGTAGAAAGTTTTAACACCAAGAACACTCAGTCTAGGGCTTAGTATTACTTCCCCGAGCACGAATGTATCGCGACCGGTACCGCCAATCAGAGTATCGAATTCGTTGCTGCCGTCACTTCCACTCACCCCGTAGCCTGCTCCAACTCCAATTAATCTGACATTACCCACACCAACACCTGTGAGGATATCATTGCCGGGGCTTCCGACAAAAGTAGCGGAGCGCCCCTCAAATTGCCCAAATTTGAAATAATGTTCTCGACCACTTGTCAAGGCTCCTGAGTAGACAAAAGGCGCGATGTCGGGGTTCTCGAATAAATATAAATTTTCCCCAAAAGAAGTCGCAAATCTGCGCTCTTTATTTCCAAATTTGATGAAGTGCTGGTAGCCATTTTTGAAAGTTCCGTTCTGAACAAATGGTAGCAGGTCTTGGTTATTTGCTAAATAAAAATCTTCGTCATACTCAGGCGATACGCGAGTGCGACCCTCTTCGTAACCGTATTGGATAAAGTGGTCTAGTCCGGTCGCAAACGGCGCATTTGGGTTGAATGTGCGGACAAAGGGTTTAAGGTCTGGATTTCTCTCAAGGTAAGTATCTTCGTCAAAATACCGCGATATTTTTGTGAGGCCGGCGGCTTGACCAAATTTTTCAAAGTGTTCTCTCCCGGATTTGATGATGCCTGCATCAATGGCTGGTTTCACCCAGGGATATTGTGAAAGGTAGTATTGTTCGTCAAAAATTTCGTAGTTCGCCATGTTTGTCTCCTATTTTTATTATTCCTCTATAATCGGCAAAATAGACCATACAGACCTTATTAAATGGTTTTACGCTTGGGAAAAATATTAGTTTTGGTGGCAGCATCATTATCATTATTTTTAATTTTACCTTCGCGAATTATAGCTTTTTGCCTCAGTTAATTGCTTGATATAAAAAAGTCATGAATCATCAGTATTATAGCAATCCTCGCATCAGTTTCAATAACTTCCAGGCGTTTCGCCTCTTAATCAAAGTCACTCTTGCTCTGCCTCGCCTGCTACAATCGAGGCTCTTCCTCCGGATCTGCGTTACCAGGAAGAGCCTGGTAACGAGTAGAATCATTTAGGATTGCTATAGCTAATGACTGATGACTAATGACTAATGACTAATGACCAATGACTATCCAATCAAGAAAGTACTGTTACTGTTAGCTTCTTGGAAGATCAAACCCAAGCTTGCTCCTCCTTCAATCACGCCCAGCACGTCTCCGGCACGTGTCTGGATGGACAAATTGCTGCCAACGGGAACCAAGTTGTAACTGCTTAAAGAAGTTCCTTGCAGTTGGATAAAATCGTTTTCTATGTTGAAGTTGCGAATCGTAGCTTGACCGTTACCCAAATACAGCGGTGTCGGGGCGGTATTCCCGGCTGTAGCACCCACTCCCAGTACGAATATATCAGAGCCCGGACCGCCAATCAGGACATCGAACTCATTGGTGCCAAAGCTTTCATACTGCCGGTTGCCCCTGGGATCGATACCTACTTCCACTCCAATGAGTTCGGTAGTCCCCACACCAACACCAGTGAGAATATCGTTGGTGCGGCTACCAACAAAAGTAGCCTTGCGGTTTGGCTCGTTTTTCCCGAAATTGAAGTAGTGTTCCCGACCAGTTCTCAGGACTCCCGAGTTGACAGACGGTACAATGTCGGGGTTTTCTTTTAAGTATTCAGGTTCAAAAAATGAAGTCCCAAAACGGCCTTCTTTGGCCCCGAATTGAATGAAATGCTGGTAGCCTGATTTGAAAGGTGCATTGGGGCCGATAAACGATCGCAACTCTGAGTTATTTGCTAAATAAAAATCTTCGCTGTACTCAGGCGATACTGCGCTGCGGCGCTGTCCTTCATCGTAACCGAACTGGATAAAGTGATCTAGACCTGTCGCAAAAGGTCCGTTTGGATTGAATGTGCGGATAAAGGGTCTGAGGTCTGTGTTGACAGTAAGGTAAGCATTTTCGTCAAAATAACGCGATACTTTGGTTAGACCGGCCTCTCGCCCGAATTTTTCAAAATGTTCTCTCCCGGATTTGATGACTCCGGCATCAATGGCTGGTTTGATCCAAGGATATGAGGCGAGGTAGTATTGTTCGTCAAAAATTGCGTAGTTAGCCATGTTTTACCCTAATGTTTTAATGAGCTTGATAGTCCATAGCAATTAGCTTTCCCTGAACTAGAGCGCCAATCAGGAACTTAGACACAACAGACTTTATAAAATCGTTTTAAGTTCCTGGCAACCTACCAATTTTGGTAAGTCAGCAATGATCCTAAGGCTACATACTGCTTTCACAAATTATGCCTTTTTTCCATCAGTTAATTGCTCGATCGCAAGTTTGATCGATTCTACAAAACTTTGCTCTTTTTTCAGGATTTCTTTCTCAATGGTTGGTTAATTTTTAATTATTTTTATATAACAAATTTTGATATCACAACAATATTTTTTTGTCAAGTAAAATTTTGTAAAGAAAAGATGGAGTATTTGCTCAAGGAATTTATAAAAAAATGTAACGAAAAAATGCCATAAATTTGTCGAATTGTGTCATATGCAGGCTCAAATCGCCTAATGGCAAGCATTTTCTGGTAAAAATGCTTATGGGATAAAAAAATTCCCGATTCGCGAAAACAGCATCTTAAAGGAGCCTAACCGGATGTTCACTCACGTCAAGCCCACCATTCGCCACGTCGTGCCGGAAAACTTGCAGGGGCGCTCGCTCATGAAGGTGGTCTATGTCGTACTAGAACCGCAGTATCAAAGCGCCCTGTCGGCAGCGGTTCGATCGATCAACAAGAAAAATCCGAATTTGGCAATAGAAATCAGCGGCTACCTGATCGAGGAACTCCGCAGCCCGGAAAATTACGAAGCCTTCAAGCGGGATGTGGCGGATGCCAATGTATTTATTGCTTCTCTAATTTTCATCGAAGATTTGGCAGAAAAAGTGGTAGCGGCGGTGGAACCGCTGCGCGACAGCTTGGATGTGGCCGTCGTCTTCCCGTCGATGCCAGGGGTGATGCGGCTCAATAAAATGGGCAGTTTCTCGATGGCACAGTTGGGACAAAGCAAAAGTGCGATCGGCGAATTCATGAAAAAACGGAAGGAAAAATCCGGGAGTTCCTTCCAAGACGGAATGCTGAAACTGCTGCAAACTTTGCCGAAAGTGCTGAAATATTTGCCCATCGACAAAGCCCAAGATGCGCGCAACTTCATGCTGAGTTTCCAGTATTGGCTGGGCGGTTCCCAAGAAAACCTGGAAAACTTCTTGCTGATGCTGTCACATAAATATGTGTTCAAAGGCCAGGAACAGCTAAGTTTTCAAGAGCCCGTGGTATACCCGGATATGGGAATTTGGCATCCTTTGGCACCGTCGATGTTTGAGGATGTAAAAGGATACCTCACCTGGTACAACGCCCGCAAAGATATTTCTGCTGATCTCAAAGATCCCCTCGCACCTTGCATCGGCTTGGTATTGCAGCGGACTCACTTAGTCACGGGAGATGACGCGCACTATGTAGCAATGGTGCAGGAATTGGAGGCAATGGGGGCGCGGGTGGTGCCGATTTTTGCCGGCGGTTTGGACTTCTCGAAACCAGTCGAAACTTTTTTCTTGGAAGTTGGGACCAAAGGTGTTGCACCGCTGCCGATAGTTGATGCGGTGGTTTCTCTGACTGGTTTTGCGCTGGTGGGCGGCCCGGCGAAACAAGATCACCCAAAGGCGATCGAGACTTTGAAAAAGCTAAACTGCCCTTACATGGTGGCTTTGCCGCTGGTTTTCCAAACAACGGAAGAGTGGGAAAATAGCGATTTAGGCTTGCACCCGATTCAAGTTGCTTTGCAAATTGCCATTCCCGAGTTGGATGGCGCGATCGAACCGATTATATTGTCGGGAAGAGATGGCGCAACTGGCAAGGCGATCGCCCTGCAAGACCGGATCGAAGCAATTTCCCAGCGCGCCATGAAGTGGGCAATGCTGCGCCGCAAACCAAAATTAGATAAAAAAGTTGCCATCACAGTTTTCAGCTTCCCGCCGGACAAAGGCAACGTCGGAACAGCCGCTTATTTGGACGTTTTCGGCTCTATTTACCAAGTATTGAAAGCCTTAAAAGGCAACGGTTACGACTTGCCAGAACTGCCGGATTCCGCCGAAAAACTGATGCAAGAAGTCATCCACGACGCAACAGCCCAATACCAAAGTCCGGAATTAAATGTTGCTTACCGGATGTCGGTAGCTGAATACGAAGAATTCACTCCTTACTCGGAACGCTTGCAAGAAAATTGGGGTCCGCCTCCGGGACATTTGAACAGCGACGGACAAAATTTGCTGATTTTCGGCAAACATTTCGGCAATGTGTTTATCGGAGTGCAACCTACTTTTGGATACGAAGGCGATCCGATGCGGTTGTTATTCTCTCGTTCTGCCAGCCCGCACCACGGTTTTGCTGCTTACTATACATATTTGGAGCGCATTTGGGGTGCGGATGCGGTGCTGCACTTTGGCACTCACGGTTCGCTAGAATTCATGCCCGGTAAGCAGATGGGAATGTCTGGGGAATGTTATCCCGACAGTTTGATCGGCAAAATTCCTAACCTCTATTATTACGCCGCCAACAATCCCAGCGAGGCAACAATTGCCAAGCGCCGCAGTTATGCTGAAACAATCAGCTATCTGACTCCTCCGGCTGAAAATGCTGGTTTGTACAAAGGTTTGCAAGAACTCAGCGAGTTAATTGCTTCTTATCAAACTTTGAAAGAGACTGGGCGCGGTGTGCCGATTGTTGATGCGATCGTCGAAAAATGCCGTTTGGTGAATTTGGACAAGGATATCGCCCTACCTCCGGAACAAGAAAGAGGGGTGGCTGCGGGAATGACTGCCGAGGAACGCGACAATTTAGTTGGCTTGGTTTACCGCAAGTTGATGGAGATTGAGTCGCGGTTGTTACCTTGCGGTTTGCACGTTATCGGTAAGCCGCCGACTGCGGAAGAGGCGATCGCAACTTTGGTAAATATCGCCAATTTAGACCGCGAAGAAGACGGGCTGATAAGCTTGCCGCGGATTATTGCTAACAGTCTCGGACGCGATATCGGCGAAATTTACACTAACAGCGACAAAGGCATTTTAACTGATGTCGAATTGCTGCAAAACATCACCTTGGCCTGTCGGGATGCCGTTGGCGCTTTGGTGAAGGAACAAACCGACGCTGAGGGCAGAGTTTCCCTTGTTTCTAAGTTGAATTTCTTCAACATGGGCAAGAAAACACCTTGGCTTGAAGCTTTGCACGCCGCCGGTTACAAAAAAATCGATCCAGAACCGATTAAACCGCTGTTTGAGTATCTGGAATTCTGCTTGCAGCAAGTTTGTGCCGACAACGAATTGGGCGCTTTGTTGCGCGCGTTAGAAGGCGAGTATGTTCTGCCTGGCCCCGGTGGCGATCCGATTCGCAACCCGGATGTTTTGCCGACTGGCAAGAATATGCACGCTTTAGACCCGCAGTCAATCCCTACAACGGGGGCGGTTAAGTCTGCTAAGGTTGTAGTCGATCGGCTGTTAGAAAGACAGCGCGTGGATAACGGCGGAAATTACCCAGAAACGATCGCCGTTGTGTTGTGGGGAACCGACAACATCAAGACCTACGGTGAATCCCTCGCCCAAGTAATGTGGATGGTGGGAGTGAAGCCAGTTCCCGACGCATTGGGCCGGGTCAACAAACTCGAATTGCTTTCTTTAGAAGAGTTGGGACGCCCTCGGATCGACGTAGTAATTAACTGTTCCGGCGTATTCCGCGACTTGTTCATCAACCAAATGAATTTGTTAGATAAAGCTGTGAAAATGGCAGCGGAAGCCGACGAACCCTTAGAGATGAACTTCGTCCGCAAACACGCCCTGAAGCAAGCGGAAGAAATGGGAATCAACCTGCGACAAGCAGCAACCAGGGTATTTTCCAATGCCTCTGGTTCCTATTCATCTAACGTCAACTTGGCGGTGGAAAACAGCACTTGGGAAAGCGAAGCCGAGTTGCAGGAAATGTACTTAACTCGCAAATCCTTCGCCTTTTCTTCCGACAATCCCGGAACAATGGAACAAGACAGGAAGATTTTTGAATCATCCTTGAAAACTGCGGAAGTGACTTTCCAAAACTTGGATTCTGCCGAAATTTCCCTAACCGACGTGTCGCACTATTTCGACTCCGATCCGACTAAATTGATCGGCAGTTTGCGGGGCGACGGCAAGCAACCCGCATCCTTTGTTGCTGATACAACCACAGCCAACGCGCAGGTGCGGACGCTATCAGAAACCGTGCGTTTAGATTCGCGGACTAAGCTGCTGAATCCGAAGTGGTACGAGGGGATGTTGTCGCACGGCTATGAAGGTGTGCGGGAGATTTCTAAGCGTCTGGTGAATACGACTGGATGGAGTGCGACTGCGGGCGCGGTGGATAATTGGGTGTATGAGGATGTCAACACTACGTTTATCAAAGATGAGGAGATGCAGAAGCGTTTGCTTAACTTAAATCCTCATTCGTTCCGCAAG
Source organism: Microcoleus sp. AR_TQ3_B6 (assembly GCF_036702785.1). Taxonomy (NCBI): domain Bacteria; kingdom Bacillati; phylum Cyanobacteriota; class Cyanophyceae; order Oscillatoriales; family Microcoleaceae; genus Microcoleus; species Microcoleus sp. AR_TQ3_B6. The sequence continues at coordinate 100,099 of NZ_JAUBVJ010000018.1, forward strand.
ATTGTCAGCACTTTGCTTGAGGTGAATGGCCGGGGTTATTGGGAGACTTCGGAGAGTAATTTGGATCGCTTGCGTGAACTTTATCAGGAGGTGGAAGACCGGATTGAGGGAGTAGAATAAACCTCCGAATTTCGGACGATCGCCTTTAATCTGTAGGGACACAGCAATGCTGTGTCCTTATATTTTTGAGAGGGTTTTGATGAGTAGGAAGCGATCGCCCTCAAGACTGACTTGATATGTTACCATCGTTAATAAAGGTCGTTTAGCCACGATAAAATACCGCTATGACTACCCTCACCCTCAACCTCAATCCAATTATTAAGCTAACAGACGATCAGTTTTTTCAACTCTGTCAGGAGAATGAAAATATTAGATTGGAACGCACAGCTAAAGGAGAATTAATTATCATGTCACCAGCAGGAGGAGAAACTAGCAGCAGCAATGCAGGATTAACTGCACAGATTTGGATTTGGAATCAGCAAAATAGACTGGGTAAAGTTTTTGATTCCTCTGGCGGTTTCAAACTTCCCAATGGGGCCGATCGCTCTCCTGACGCTTCTTGGGTAAAATTAGAACGCTGGAATGCACTAACTCCTGAACAACAAAAGAAATTTCCCCCCATTTGTCCTGATTTTGTCGTTGAGTTAATGTCTCCCAGCGATAGTTTGAAAGAAACTCAGGATAAGATGAAAGAATATCGAGATAACGGTGCTGTTTTAGGTTGGTTAATTAATCGCAAGTCGCGGCAAGTAGAAATTTACCGTCCGAATCAAGAAGTTGAAGTGCTAGAATCTCCAGCCGCTGTATCAGGTGAAGATGTTCTCCCCGGATTTATTTTGAATCTTGAGTCGATTTGGTAAAGTACGCGCGTGCGAAGCTATCCCGCAGGGAATCGCACCTCTCCAATGTTCAATAGAGTTAAAGTTCTCGTGGAGTATTTGCAATGGTTCAAACCCTGGCGTACAGTAAAGAAGAGCTTGCAGGTTCTCACCTGGTTTTACATGATATCAGTTGGGAAACCTACGAACACTTGTTAAAAATATTTGCGGAACGTTCAACGCCGCGCATGACTTACTATCAGGGGACTTTAGAACTAATTGTACCTTTACCAGAACATGAAACCTATAGCTGGACTCTCGGACGACTAATTGTAGCACTTTCGGAAGAATTAGGACTAGAGATTATCGGATTAAAATCATCTACTTGGCGTTCGGAACCGAAAAAAGCTGGCAAGGAAGCTGATGAATGTTTTTATATCCAAAATGAAGCTTTAATGCGAGGAAAGTTAACTATCGATCTCAAAAATGACCCGCCGCCAGACTTAGCTGTGGAAATGGATTTGACTAGCTCATCTATCAATAAAATGGCGGTTTATGCGGAACTTAAAGTGCCGGAGGTTTGGATTTGGAAGAAGGGGAAACTAATAATTAATATTTTAAATGATACGGATTATGTCGAGTCGGAAACCAGTTTGGCATTTGGCTCGTTTCCTGTCAAAGAACTCGCACAGTTTATGCACCTAGACTCAGAAAAGGGAGAGAATGCGAGAATTAGAGAGTTTCGGGAATGGGTGCGATTCCCTGCGGGATAGCTTCGCACGCGCGTACTTACAGAATCAGCTACTGTAGGGAAAAGGCACTGCTGTCTCCTAGGGGCATGGATACGGACACGGCAATGCCGTTTCCCTACGAATATCCCGTTTATCAACCGAATTTGATATCCTTTAGAAACATACCGACTTTGCACATACTGTTTCAACACAGACACGGACACGGCAGTGCCGTTTCCCTACAGCGATCGATCGCTTGACGGGTGTACTTTATCAAGGTGGAATCTGCTGTAGCTCAATTTTAAATTGTGAGAAAAGCGATCGCCCTTTTATTCTCAAAGTTCGATCGCTCTTATACTATCTTGCACAATTTGTTAGCTGTTGCGAATTCACCTCAAAGGCGATCGCAAACTCCACTTGTGGCAGCAATCTTTTGATAATCCGCAAGTGTTCCTCGGCGTCGTTTCGGCGGCGAAAACGCGCCACAGTCAGGCGTTGCAGGTTGGGTAGGTGGCGGTAAATCACCCACGGGTAAAGTTGTTGTTTGTAGTTCATCCTAGTTCTGCCATAGATTGCGGGCAAAATGAGACACTAGAAAGGCAGGGCTGATTTCCCGTACTCTGCCCTTTTGCTGTCTATATAGACATAGTGTCTGGACAAAGTTGTTTTGTCAAGCAGTCTAGACACTATGTCACATTTTGTAATGATTAAGCGAAGACAACCTCAAGAAGAAGCTGGCGAATCACCGCTGAAAAAACTCAGAGATGAGTTAGGAATGTCCCAAGAAGAATTTGCTCGGCAAATTGGGACATCGGTACGGACTGTGAGTCGCTGGGAAGCCGGAGATAACGTGCCGACATTCACAATTGCCCAGATCAAAGCTTTGGCAAATTTTTTGCGATCGCGCGGATTAACTCTTGATGACTTGCCCGATCGCTTTGGTCCGCCTGAGTGAGGGTGTGAGAAAAATAGGATACGATCGCCCCTCGATTTGCCTTCGATCGAACGAAAGAGGAGTATTTTCGCAGAGCGATCGCCCTTGATACTATATTATAAATAGATGGGAGTATTGAGCCATGAGTAATGTCAATTATGCTGCAATGAGCGATCGGGAACTAAAGCGATATATTCTCACTCATCGAGACGATCGCGAAGCTTTTTATGCCTATATGGATCGGCGGCATTCTCGTCCTCACAAAGTTAGTATAAAACTTGACGATCCAGCTTGGGAAGATAAAATTATATCAGCAATTCGGATGAACTTAAACTCTGCTAATTAATGAAGTATGAAGTAATTATTTACTGGAGTCAGGAAGATGAGGCTTTTATTGCCGAAGTTCCTGAATTACCAGGATGTGCTGCTGATGGGGAAACTTATCAAGAAGCATTGCAAAATGTAGAAATGATTATGCAGGAGTGGATTGAGACTGCTCAGGAAATAGGGAGATCTGTCCCTCAACCTAAAGGTAGATTGATGTTCGCATAAATAATGCCCGACTAAGAAGGGATAGAATAGTTCAGCTTCTTATTTGAATAGGGGTAGGGTCTGCCTTATCCCTAAGTCAGAAAAAGTTAAGTATATATTCACGGAAAATTAATAGGGAACGGATTAAAGATATGAGTTTAGTGGAACTTTTGAATCCCAAAGAGAATGAACATATTCTTGATCTGGGCTGTGGAGATGGGATAATAACGACACAGATTGCTGATAGTGCTGCTCGAGTAGTTGGTATTGATATCTGTGATTCTCGTGAAGATTCTTGTAATAATTTCCAATTTGAAAGAAGAAATGCCACCGATTTAGATTTTAACCAAGAATTCGATGCTGTGTTCTCAAATCTTGTAATTCATCATATAAAAACTCCCGAACAAGCTCGCAAACAAGTGATATCTTCTGTTTGGAAGGCACTTAGACCTGGCGGACGGTTTGTTGCAGAATTTTATGGACACGGTACTGCTAAAGAAATTATATTAGCTCTTCAAGAAGTTATGATTTCTCACAATTATTCTTTTGATATTAATGAGGATTTTCCTTGGTACTTACCGACTCAAGAAGAATATTGCAATTTGCTGATAAATCAAGGATTTACAGTAATTGTTAATAAGATTTTTCCAAAAAAGTTAGACTTACACAATGGAGTAGATATTTGTAGGTGGCTTGAACAGATACCATTCAATACTGAAAAGTTTAATCATATAAATGATTATTTTGAAGAGGTTCAAAAGAAAGTTCGTTCTCAACTATCTGAAAATGGCAAATGGTTTGTGAACTACCAACATATCAGAATAGTTGCTAGAAAATCTTCTCACTTATCCAATAACAACTAATTTTACTTCTTCTTCCATCCACTAATAGTCACCCACGTCCAATAAGCAGCGTTAATATCTCCCCTTTTCATGGCTTCTTTTGCATTCCACGCTGCTTTATATCCCCTATCTAGTTCTCTTTTGATGAACTTAGCTTGTCTGGGATCTACTGGATTACTTCTTAAGGCTTGGATGGCTCTTTCAAAGTTTAGCAATGCAGTGTCATAGTCTCCACCACGACCAGCATTAATTGCAATTTGCAGGTAGTTTGTTATATACCTCTCTCAAAATCTGCGATCGCTTCTGCTGCTAAAGCATCCAGTTTACCCTCAGCAATATCTTTCTCTAGCTGGACATCCCATCGTTTGTAATCCAAATTTAGAAACCACTCTAACAACTCTCCTATCTGGTTCGGCGGAAGTTGCAGAATCGCATTTTCTATCTGTTCAATAGTCAACATAGGGTGTCTTAAGTTATACCATTTTGCCAAATAAGTGCTACAATGCCAGAAAAATAAGGGATATTTTATGAAGGTCAACTATCAAGAAAGAA
>NZ_JAUBVJ010000019.1:0-101207 GCF_036702785.1 Microcoleus sp. AR_TQ3_B6
TTTCTTGATAGTTGACCTTCATAAAATATCCCTTATTTTTCTGGCATTGTAGCACTTATTTGGCAAAATGGTATTAGTATACAGTGATTGAAGGGCTCCTTGGTATCAAGAAATATTAAGACTCTTGATTCGCTGCTCCTCGATCATCTAGAATCTGAATCAAAAGCCGTCCTAGAAGAACGGGGCTTTAAACCCAATTTTTCGGTAACTTTGGGTCAACCAGAGTAGAAATTAACTTTCAGTTGCAACCCCGTCCCTCAGAAGTGGCAGACTTAAGAAAAAAGTGCTGCCCTCCCCCAAAACGCTCTCCACCCACATCCGACCACCGTGCTGCTGCACGATACTGCGACAAATAGCCAGTCCCAAACCAGTACCTCCTTTCTGGCGAGAATCTGAAGCATCAACCTGTTGAAAGCGTTCAAACACCATCTCCAGCTTGTCTGCCGGAATACCCCGCCCTTTGTCTTTCACAGCAATCACGATGTACGACGAGCTCGTCCCTGGCAAGTGCGGATGGGCTGCAGCAGGCTCAGCAGACAACAAAGACGGAGACGACACCGACTTCAACCCAGCTTTTTCTGTCAAATCCCGATTGTGGGTCAACTCCCCGCTCAGCCAAACCGTAGCCCCGGAGGAAGAAAATTTTATAGCATTGCTGAGCAAATTTGTCAAGGCTTGAATGATCCGATCGGGAACAGCTTGCAATTGAGCGCCCACAGGTCTCACCGACAGAGTAACTCCCGCCTGCTGAGCCATTCCCTGCATCTCGTCAGCCGCCTGCAACATCAGCTCAGCCACATTGCAAGTTTGTTTGATGGCAGTGTTGTAACTCGACTCCATCCGCTCTAAATCCAGGATGTCGTTGACCAACCGCACCAAGCGGTCAGTATTAGTGACAGCAATCTCCAGCATCCGCTTGGCTTTCTGGGGGTAAGCGTCAAGCAGGCCGCTGTTGAGGAGGCCCAGGGCCCCGTGAATCGAGGTCATGGGCGTCCGCAGTTCGTGGCTGACAACAGAGATGAATTCATCTTTCATGCGCTCGACGGCAAGCCGTTCGGTGATATCCTTAAAAGTCACCACAGCTCCAATAATTTCGCCTTCTTCTCGCATCGGAGCGACAACGTACTCAACCGGAAAACTGCTGCCGTCTCGCCGCCAAAAAACCTCATCGGTGACGCGCCGCGCCTCTCCGTCTTCCAAGGTGGCTAAAATTTGAGAACTTACCCGAGACGGCAGCAGTTTGCCCGCCTGCGGTGCGGCGCAGTGCGGGACAAGTTCAGAGCCTGAATTGATTTGTGTTGCAGGTGACAGTTGATCGATCGCCTTGCAGCATTTTTCAGGTGAACGGTGTAAGCTTTCATAAACTGGTCGATCGATCAATTCCTTCGATTCGCACCCAGCCATTCTCACCGCCGCCGGATTGACAAAAGTTACTTTTGCCTCTTTGTTCAACCCGCAAATTCCTTCTCCGGCGGAAAACAAAATCATTTCTGTTTGGTGGCGGAGTTGTTCAAAGGCTTTTTCGACTCGCTTGCTGTCGCTGATGTCTCGAGCGATTGTGGAAACGCCCGTTAAGGCTCCTGTGGCGTCTTTAATCGGAGAAATAGTCAGGGACACATCTATCTGTTGGCCGTCTTTCCGCAAGTGCACGGTTTCGTAATGGTCGATGCTGGCTCCAGCCCTAATATTTTCCAGAATTTGGGGCATTTCCTTGGGGCGTTCGGGTATTGCTAAAATCTCGATCGACTTCCCCTTGATTTCCGCCGCACAGTAGCCGTAAATCTTCTCTGCTCCTGCGTTCCAGCTCTGAATTGTCCCGGTGAGGGTTTTGCCGACGATGCCGTCGTCGGAAGACTCGACAATCGAAGCCAAGCGCACGAGTTCGTCTCTAGTTTGCTTGTATTCCGTGATGTCGCGGCCCAAAATCACGATACTTTTGCGTCTGCCGTCCGGGTGAAATACGGGTACTTTAATCACGTCGTAGATTTTCACAGTACCGTCCGATCGGGGAATCATTTCTTCCCCCCTAGAAAGCTTACCTTTTGCCCACGCTTCTCGATCGCTGACCTCGCAAGCCTGTAGGGCCTCGCGGTAAAAACTGCTGAGTTCTCCTAGCTCAAAATCTTTAAGGCCGCGGTAGTCTATTTTTTCTAGCTCGAAAACTTCCAATATCGCTTGATTTGCCTCCTGCCACCTGCCCTCGCCATCTTTGAAGCAGACAATATCTGGCATGGCATTCATCAGCAAGTCGAGATAGGAGTTTTCTCGCCGTGCAGCTTCTACCTGTGCCCGCTTGGCGATTTCCCGTTGCAGGTTTTCGTTTGCCGTTTGCAGCGAGTCGATTAACAAACTTTGTTTAAAAGTCCTTTCTTTAATTACTTCCTGAAGTCTGTGGAGTTCTAGCGACAGTCGCCTGCGGGCCAACAAATTCTCTACCCGCAAGTGCAGTTGGACTGGTTCGGCGGGACTTACTATCAAATCGTCTATTCTGCCTTTGAGTTGTTTTGCCTGCAGCGAAAATGGCTGCTCAGAAAGAGCAGGCGTTGGGGATTTACTCAGAAGCAAAAACGGTAAAAATATCGGCTCGGCGGCAGCTTTTAATGCTTCTAGCAGTGGCCCGAGGCGATCGAAAGAAGCCTCGTCGAGAATGCACAAGTCAAAAGCGATTTGGGGAATGGGAAATTCCGAGCTGGTATCTAAAGCGGGATCGACTACGATCACCTCATGCTCGGTGTTGAGGTGTGCGATCGGCAAATTAGGTTGTTGGTGGCGATCGACCAAGAGTAAAATGCGGCTCATTAGTTTTTTTATTTCCCAATGACTAATGATATGATGTCCGGTAAGTTAAGCATGATCTGGTTTGTAGTGAGGACTAAGGTTCTCTTTTTTATGAGGACTTCAGCCCTCACTAAAAACAAATTTTATAGCGCTCGATCGACCGGATGCGATCGGAATGATGAAGGCCTTATACAGCCCGAGTAGAAGCCCCTATTCAATAAAAATTGATAATTATTTAATTGTTTGTTCCTTCAAAAAATGACTAATGACTAATGACTGTTGACTGATGACTGATGACTGATGACTGTTGACTAATGACTGTTGACTGATGACTGTTGACTGTTGACTGATGACTGATGACTGTTGACTGTTGACTGTTGACTGATGACTGTTGACTGTTGACTGTTGACTGTTGACTGTTGACTGATGACTAATGACTGTTGACTAATGACTAATGACTAATGACTAATGACTAATGACTAATGACTTTTTACGGCATTCCGATCGCAATCAAAGCATCTTCCGGCATAGAGGTAGAGTAACGCTCCCCTTCCGATAAAACTGCAATCAGCCTCACCTGCCAGTCCGGCATAATCTGCAAATCCGCCCAAGGCACTGCTAGCTCCAAACATTTATCCAATCCCACTTGGGCCCGGCTGAGGCGGGGCTGCCACTCATCGCCCTCTCCTGCTTCGTGAAAAGCAATCGATTTCGTCAGCAAATTAATCTCTAACTGATGGTGGAATCGGTAGTTTAGCGGTGCTTCGTCGGGCAAACCCGACAGCGGAATCAGACTGTTTTTCATCGTGCGATCCGGATAAAACCAGAACAAATTTAACTGTGGAGGGCAATCAATTCCCGGCCGCACCCCTGCCTTAAAGTCGGCGCGAATGTAAAAATTCAAGTGGTCAACCCCGTACCAAAGCCGCTGAATTGCCGAACTCCGGTGCATCGTACCCCTTGCTCCCCCAACTTCAATCCGGCCGGCTTTGTCCCAATCCTGTTCGTTGGCGATACCGTCAATCACCGGGTGAATAAAGCTCAGCGGCTGGTGGTCGCCTTGAACCTCATGCACCTCTACTTGCCGCCGCACTTCCGGGGGTACGGGCTCGCCAACAGCTTCGTAAATCCCCGCTACGTGTTCGCGAAATAGCTGGTCGAACATGGCATCTTGGTTCGACGTGTGACCCTCGCCAAACCACCAGAACCAGTCGGAACCTTCGGCCGCATAAAGCGCTTCCCAAGCTTCTGGGTTGCTTTCTTCTGTGGCCTCTGGATGGTTTGCCAGCATTTGTCTGGCGGGTCCTAATATATCCCAAGCGCGATTTTTCGCGGGGTCGCCGATCCAAGTTGTGAGGGAACCGTCCACCCAGGAACCGGTGTGCAGTTGGGCTGCGGGAATTGTTTCGGTTGCTGGGAACTGGTCGAGAAATTCTGAGACTGTGACTAATTTAATATCTGGATTATCGCTGAGAGTTTGATAGAGGGATTCTAAAAACGGTTTGCCGTCTTGGGGATAGAATTCCCAGCAGTTTTCGCCGTCTAGGGCGATCGTAACTAACCAGGGATTTTCTAAAGCTGTTTGGCCGTCGGACTGTCGGTGTTTGAGAGTTTTGCCGATCGCTTCTAAGTGTCCCACTAAATCTGATGCTGCTTTTTTCGGTTCCATCGAACCGTAAGTAAACCCGATCAAGTCGGACAATCTGTGGTCTCGAAATACTATTGCTAAATCGCCGTCAGGAGTTTCTAAACGGTAAGGGCGATATAACAATTCTGGTTCGCAGACATTCCCCGCCCCGTCGCGGTTGAAAAAGTGTTTAATTGTCCACCCCAACACTGCTTCGTCCGAGACTATCCATTTAAAGCCTTGTTTAGCAATGTAGGGCAAAATTTCCGGGCTGACTGCTTGTTCCGATGGCCACAAACCGCGCGGTTGGCAATCAAACCGGTCTTGATACATTTCCCAGGCTTTTCTCAGGTGTCGGGGAATATCTTCTTCCCACTGAAACCGGTGTTGTGGCAGCGTCATGTTGGGAATGGCTATGCGCCCGCCGTTGGTGTCGGCAAGCAGCGGTAAAATCGGGTGCGTGTAGGGGGTTGTGGTGACTTCCAACTGTCCCTCAGCTTGCATTTTACGGTGCTGGGGAATGATGCGAGCCAGGATTTCTTTTTGTTTTGAGTAGATGTTTTTTCTGTCTGCCAAACTAAAATTTTGTTCTTGTTTGAGCCACCCTGCAATCTCCGGGTCATCCCAAAACAGCGGGTCAATCCAAGCTAAATTGTGCCACGCCAGCAAGTCGCTAAAATCCTGCAACTTCCAGTTTGCCAAACACCACTGAATGCCTTTTTCCTGCCGCTGAGTGTAGAGTTGAGCGTAGCGGGGATGCGGCTGAATCAGGGTGTGGTAATTGGCGTCAAAGAAGTGTTCTAAAATAAACTCTTGTTCTTGGATGTTTAAAGTTTCTGTTGGCTTTAATGTCACCGCCAAGTAAGGATCTAATGCTCTGTCTGCGATGCAGTCTTCTATCTGCAAAATCAAGGACGGAACCAGGTTTACGGTTTGATGCAGTTTCGGATATTTTGCCAGAAGGAGCACTAAATCCAAATAGTCCTTGACTCCGTGCAAGCGCACCCAAGGCAGTCGGTAGTCGGGTGCTGCTGCGGTAGCTGATACTCGGGATTTGTACAGCGGTTGGTGTTGGTGCCAAATGAAGGCTACATAAAGGGGGTGAGGCATTGAATTTGGTACTTGGTAATTGGTAATTGAATTTGGTAATTGGTAATTGGTAATTGGTAATTAAATTTGGTAATTGGTAATTGGTAATTGGCAATTAAATTTGGTAATTGGTAACTGTCAACTGGTAACAGTCAACTGTCAAACGTCAACAGTCAACAGTCAACAGTTAACAGTCAACTGCCAATTGCCAACTGACTAATTACATTACCTGTTCGACTTCGGCAATTTCTGGGATGGCCTCGCGCAGGCGGCGTTCAATCCCCATTCTCAGAGTCATTGTGGAACTCGGGCAAGAGCCGCAAGCTCCTTGCAGCCTCAGGTGTACGACTGGGCCGTCGATTTCTACGAGTTCGACGTTGCCGCCGTCGGATATCAGGTAGGGGCGCATTTCATCGAGAACTGTTTCGACGTTATCTCTGGTTAGTGCTAGTGTCATATTTCGCCTCTGTGATGATTTATTGCAGTTGATGAAAGTTCGATTTGACTCAAGGACAGCATTCTCAACCGCGCGAGATTTAAGAAACCGGGTTGCTTGACAAAAGACTTGCGCACTCAGGTGAGCTGGCTGCAGGAAACCCGGTTTCTGTCACGCTGATGCTAGATCTGAATTCGGTGTCTGGTTCGATCGTAGCGTTACTTGCTGCCAAATCAAGTTGATTCTGATACGTTATCCAAAAAAACCCGTTTTATTTAAGAAATTCGGTTTTTTGGTTAGCGCTATACTACTGCTGGTTCTAGCAGTTTGACGTTGGAGTAGTTGAACTCGGTTGTTGTCAATTGACCTTTTTCTTTCGATCGAACTACTTGCTTGGTCATGACATAATAGTCGCCTATCTTGTCAAAGGTATCTTCAAATTCGAGTTCTCGGATGATTTCGTCGGTTTGGGGGTTGCGGAAAACGGCGTCGTAGTGAGTGGCCAAAGAACCCTCGGGTGTCTCTAAGCTGTTGTGCGTGTCAATTACGAAAGCCATGCGCCCCATCACCCGGCTGACTTGACAAATTGAGAGACCTCGGACTTTATAGTTAGACCCCATTGAGTCGCCGGACACTAAAATATCCACAGCGCCGGTGCTGTCCTTCTCGCCCAGGGTGAAGCTATTTTTGCCGTGAGATTTTTCAAATGTCGAGCGCTTGCGGTGGGTAACAATGTCCCGCATTTGGGTGTAAACGCTCTGCTGCACTTCCTCATCTTCAATGCCGCTGACTTCCACGCTCATGTCGGGTTTGATCCAAACATGACCCGTATATACTTCGTCGCCCTGTTTGAGTTCAATATCGGCACTGTAACCGGGAAAATTGGCATCCCAGGTGTAGCGGTGTTCGTAAGCAGCGCGAAACAAATCGCGAGCGTTGCCTTGCTCTGTCATAAATCCCTCTTTCTCTTGACACCCATCTAGTTTAGCTTAAGCGCGAGAAGCCCCACCTTCGCTGGATAGGGGAGTTACCCGCACTCAGAAGCGAGCACTTATACGGGGTGCTGCTGGGCTGGCAATTCGATGCCAGAAAAATTTACTTTCTGTATCGGTTGCTATGATCTGAAAATAAAGTCACAGAATGCATGGTGATTGAGATCGCGATCGGTCGATCGCCAGACACCAGTCTTAGTTATGGGTTATCTTGCAAAAACTTGTGTCCGCTTATTAGGGGTTGCACCCCCAGGCAACTATTAGATTCCGCCCTTACGAAAATGCTAGAAACTGTCTACAAACACTTAGAAACATTGCAGGAACAAGCTAGGGAATTGCCACCTCCGCAACAGGCAATTTTCACAAAAAGTCTGGAAGAATTATCAAATTCTTTGCAGGAAATTGCCGCAAAATCCGTCATTGAAAGCGCGACAATTAAGGCGACAAAGCTGGTTGAAATCGAAAATATTAATCGCCTCTTGCAACGCACTGTCGCGCAGCAAGCATCGCAAATCAGACAGCTACAGGAGCAGTTGGAAAAAGAAATCAGCCAGCACCGCAGGGACAATCAAGCATTAACTAAAAGCGAAGCAAAACTGCAAGCTGTGCTGCGCAATTCTCCGGATCTAATTAGCATTATCGGCTCCGACGGGCGAGTTCGATACCACAGCGAATCCCTACAGCGGGTTTTGGGTTACAACCCAGAAGAAAGAATTGGCAAGTTTCACGGCGAGTTAATCCATCCAGACGATTTGCTGGCTTGGCAGGCGTATTTTAGCAAGTTGTTAGAAGCTCCCGGAATTGCTGGAACGATCGAATATCGGCAACGCCACGCTGACGGTTCTTGGCTCTACATGGAGTCGATAGGTAACAGTTTGCTTTACGATTCTAGCGTGCAGGGAATTCTAATTAATTCGCGGGAAATAGGGGAACGCAAGCAAGCAGAAATCGCAGTCCGGGAGTCGGAACTGCACTACAGAGTGATGTCGCAAATTACTTCGGATTTTGCCTATTCTTTTAAGGCACTGCCAGACGGCAAGTTCGTCTGCGAGTGGGCGACAGAAGCTTTTGAGCGCTGCACCGGCATCGTTCCTGAAGAGTTAGAATCCTTTGGTTGGTGGAACTCCCAGCTCGTTCATCCCGACGACCGGGAAATATTAATGAAACAATTAGAATGCTGTAGTTTCAGCCACACGGGAGCCAACGAGTATCGCATTATTAATCAAAAAGGCGAGGTGCGCTGGGTGCGGGACTACTGGCAAGTGGTGTGGGACAAAACTGCTGAACGGGTTGTCCGTTTGTGGGGCGCTTGTCAGGAAATTACCGATTGCAAGCAAGTAGAATTGAAACTGCAACTCGTTAACCAAGTTTTGCAAGCCCAGATAGCATCGGCGCCGCTGCCGATTAACTGTACCAGCAATGAGGGCAATACCGTTGTGTGGAACCGCGCCGCCGAAAATTTTTTTGGGTGGACTGCGGCTGAGGTTTTAGGGAAACCTTTACCGAATATTCCTTTAGGCCAAAACCAAGATTTTTACGCGCTGCAGAAGTCTGCGTCTAATGGCAAACCGCAAAACGGTTTGGAAGTATCTTTGTTGAAAAAAGACGGTAGCTCGATCGATGTTTGGCTTTGGGCCGCACGCGTGCGAGATGCGGGCGGCCACACTGTCGGCAGTATCAACATATTTTCTGATATTTCAGAACGCAAGCGCCTAGAGGAAGAGCGCCAAAAACTAGCAGCGATGAAAAAAATGGAAGAACCTTTTTGGGCTCGCTATGTCAGCCCTCCACACACCCATAAAAAACATGGCGATCGCTAATCTCATCAAGCACAAGTTAAAAGCATTAAAAGTGTGAAAAGGTTAACAAACTACACAATCAAATTCAGCAGCACGGAGAAGCCGATCGATGGGGTGTAGGCAATTGGATACTCAAAATCTCCGAGGCTGTTGCAGTCGAAGATTTACAGATTAGAAACATGATGAAGCGGTATCAGCCGATTAAGTATGAGGCTGGGAGATTTTTGTCTAATGGTCAATCAGCCAAATGTGGTTTGAACTGTTCAACGGCAGATGCTAGGTGGTATTCTTTAACTCAAAAGCTTGAATATCTGGCGGCTAGCGTCAGGAAATAGGCTTTATAACGTTAAGCAGAAGTAGACCAGCAAAACTTCCAGTAAGTGCAAGCACGTTGATAAAGATAGTCCTAATGGTGAAAAGTTTGTTTGCATTAATTGCGGACATATCGACGATGCCAACTTGCAAGCCGCAAGGAATGTAAAAGTTAAGGCAATAGAGGCTTATGGCTTGAATATTGTTAATAAAATTAAATCAAAAATGGTACGGGGGGACTCCTAGAAACCAGTACAACTAAGTCTTTTTGAGATTGAATTGTACGAAGGCTTGTCAGATAATACTAGGCGCCCAGAAGGCTCTGGGGCTTGTGGGCAAGAACTCAGAGAATATTCAATTGTCTCTCTGGGATATTAAGGGCGAAATCTCTTAAGAAGCCCATCCCCTACTGGAGTGGGAGTGTCAACTTTATTCACGAAACGGAACTCACGGATAAACAAATATAGCAATTTTTCAGTGAGTAAGGTACAGTTTGGTAATTGGTAATGGGTAATTGGTAATGGGTAATAAAGCTGGCGAGTACCTCACGAAAGTTGAGAACCGAAGAAGCTGTTTTTTTCCTAATTCCTGATATCAAATCCGTTAGAATCGGAATAGTAAATTCGAGTTGACTGTTGACGGTTGACTGTTCACGGCGTCAACAGTCAACCGTCAACCGTCAACAGTCAACCGTCAACATCACGGACGGTGTAACCGGAAATGATATGATTCCTGATTCCCTCTGGCTTCTTGCTTCTTGCTTCTTGCTGATTACTTCAAGGTCCCGATGATTGATGACCGATGGTTAATTTTTAAATAGTGGTTCTTGATAAAGCGGCACAGTAAAAGTAACAGTAGATCCGAGTCCTTCCCCCATACTGTAAAAATTTACTGTACCCCCCATTGCTTCTACCAGTTTTTGAGAAATAGCCAATCCCAAACCGGTGCCGCCGTATTGCCTGGTACGATCGCCGTCCACCTGAAAAAACGACTCAAATAATTTATCTTGCTTGTCGAGAGAAACCCCAATGCCAGTATCAGCGACTCGCATTTTTACCATTCCGGGGAACTGCTGGTTGTGAACAGTCACCTTTTTCTTAATAACTTCGGCACTGATGCGAATTCCCCCTTCCCCGGTAAATTTAATGGCATTGCCCGTGAGGTTCAAGATTACCTGAAGCAGGCGTTGGTAGTTGCCATACAAAATAATATCGCCCTCCACAGCGGGTTTTTGGATTTGAAATTGCAATCGCTTTTGCTGGACTTGAAGCCGTGTGAAATCCTCAACTTGTTGCAACAGTTCGCCGAGTTTGACGGGAGCGAGGTCTAACTGCATTTTGCCAGCTTCGATTTTAGCGACATCCAAAAAATCGTTAATCACATTCAACAAATGTACTGCAGAGCGGTAAGCTTCTTCGATAAATTGGTGCGCTTCTTCGGGGTCATCTGCCATGCCGTCCACAACCAGTTTCAGGAAGCCGAGGATGCCGTTGAGGGGGGTGCGGAGTTCGTGAGAAGTATTGGCAAGCAATTGACTTTTAAGTTGGGAAAGAGCTACGGCTTCGGCGCGGGCCTGTTCTAATTCTTGGTAAAGTGTAGCGTGGGCGATCGCACTGCCAACTTGAGCGACTAATTCGTGGGCGAATTCGAGTTCGAGAGGGCTCCATTTCGGGGAACTGCCACAGCGGTGCAAACAGATCAGTGCATTGGGTTGGTCTTCATAGGAGGTAGCTGCTACGATGACGGAATGGCGGTGGAAGGGATCGCCGATGGGCGAGGTGTAATCGATTGCTACTGGTTTTAGGGTGGCTAATGTTTGAATCCACCCTGGCTGTTCGGCTGCGCGCAGTTCTAATCCCAGCATAGAAGAGTAAGGTTCTTGGCGGTATTCAGCTACTACTTTTAAAGTTTTCGAGTGGAGATTTTTGATTTGAGCTGGGGAAACCGGGGGCGAGCAGTCGCTGGCAATTGACTGTTGTAATTCGGCTGCTGCGGCTGAATAATTTTGATGGTTTTCCGAGGCGAGGAAGGAGGAGACTTCGAGATTTTTGCTGTCTTTTTTGTAGGAACAGATGATGCAGCGACTCGCGTTCAAGACTTGACCCAAGCTGTTAGCTGTTAGCTGCCAAATTATCTCTACGTCGAGGGTTTTGTGCAGGTTTTGAGCGATTTGCGAGATGGTTTTGCGGTCGATTTCCGAGTAGGGAGGGAGCGATCGACCGGGGATGCCGCTCGCCGAAAGCACCATTTGTTGGTGGGCGTCCGAGGGGGATGGCAAAGCTCGATAGAGCATGAATTCTGGGGAATCTGGCGGTCTGTCTGTGGGTTTGTCAGACAGCAGCCTTCCCATAACTAAGACTTTTGCAGCTTTGCCGTTTGAGTCGATCGCCGGAGTGAGTGTCAAATCGAAGAGAAAATATTGTCCGGCGTGGCAAAATGGATAGCTGAACCGTTGCGGTACGAGGGTTTCGAGCGCCCGCTGCAGGATATCGAGATAAGGCGCAGGGGCGATGGGTTGCAGGGTTTCGCTGAGGGGGCGATCGACTATTTGTTCTGCTGTGAGGTTGTACTCCTCGGCTTTTTGCCAGTAAAAAGATAGATATCGACCCCTTGCGTCTTGGGTAAATACTAATTCTGCCCCTAACTCTTGAAAAAAAACTGTAGAGGCGAGGCTCGAGCTCCGGAAATCTGTGTTAGAGTCCATCAGAGTAGAGGATGAAAGTAGTTCTGATTTTGGAGTTTTGAGTTTTTAATTAAAAACTCGAAACTCCAAATTGTTTTGGGCTTCGACCGTTAAGTTGTGAGTTATTAATCAACTAAAAATTTGTGGGATTTTTAATTAAAAATTAACCGATCACAACTCACCATTCGCAAGTATTTTATGCTTTTACCGATTTTTGAGTTATTAATGAACTCAAAAAATATTAATTATTTAATTCTGAACTAAACTCTAAACTCAAAACTATTTGTTGTCAGCCGTTTTGGGTAATTTAAAAATAACAATTAAAATTTAGGAGTTAGGAATCTGCACAGATTAACAATCGAGTTTGAAAATTACGCCAAAATCTGAGGCTGGCAACAACTCAAGTCGGGGACTGGCGATCGCATTTTTTCCTTCACCTTAAAGAGTTCCGAGGTTGTGAGGCGAGCCTAGTTCGCTCCGAACAACCTGTAGCTTTCGCCGCTTCATCTGCAGCCGATCGCGCGGGCGATCGAAAATGTCACAGCCAGAAAGTTTACAGCCAGAAGATTTGCGCCCGCCGTCTCCTACCCGGGAACCTCAGTCGTTCCACTCACCGCGGGGCGGGACTGGGGGGTTGCGGCGCAAACTTAGAGCCAGCTCGTCTTCGCGGCGCTCGCCTCTTAGCCATTGCTTGATTGCTGTTTCAATGACTTTGCTGGGGTCATTCGTCAAGTGCTTAATTTGGTCTAGCAGTTCCGAATCTATATGGATAGATAGTTCCACTTTTTCTGACGAACTGTGGGAGGGTATATGCGATTCGCTCATAGTTAAAAAATCCTAGTTTTAATTCTTAAGTTTCAATTCTTTTGATGACAACCAGTCCGACTAGATATTTGAAGTCCCTGATTTGCACCCAACCTTTCCTCAACCGCTTAACCGCTTTCTGTACAATGAGAGAGAGAAAAGTTTTTTCCTTTTGGGTGTCCGGGCTCGGTCGGACACTTGAAAGGCTAATAACTGATACTCTTGAGGTTTGCCTCAGTTGTGGTTTCATCTCAATCCCCAGTAAGAGGTTGAAGTAAGCACTCTACTCTTGCTTGTGTAATCATACAACAAAAAGTATCCCTTGCCGATTGGCTCTTCGATAAAAAACATGACTAACGTCCCTGTATCTCGCATTCGCAATTTTTCGATTATTGCTCACATCGACCACGGAAAATCCACCTTGGCCGATCGCCTGTTGCAGGCGACTGGGACTGTGCAGGCACGGGAGATGAAGGAGCAGTTTTTAGACAATATGGATCTCGAACGCGAACGCGGCATTACGATCAAGCTGCAAGCGGCTCGGATGAATTACACTGCCAAGGACGGTCAGGAGTACGTGCTCAATCTGATCGACACTCCCGGACACGTGGACTTTTCTTACGAGGTGTCGCGATCGCTCGCTGCTTGCGAAGGGGCGCTGCTGGTGGTAGACGCATCTCAAGGCGTGGAAGCACAAACCTTGGCAAATGTCTATCTTGCTTTGGGAAACAATTTGGAAATTATTCCAGTTTTAAATAAAATTGACCTGCCGGGGGCAGAACCGGAACGGGTAAAAGGGGAAATTGAAGAAATTATCGGTCTCGACTGTAGCGGGGCGATTGAGGCTTCGGCTAAGGAAGGAATTGGTATAGATGAGATTTTGGAGTCGATCGTGGAATTGGTGCCGCCGCCGCAGGATACTGTGGACAAACCGCTGCGGGCGCTAATTTTTGATAGTTATTACGACCCTTATCGCGGGGTAATTGTGTATTTCCGGGTGATGGACGGAAGTGTCAAAAAGGGCGATCGAGTTTTGTTGATGATTTCGGGTAAGGAATATGTCATCGATGAATTGGGCATACTTTCACCGACTCAAGTTCAAGTAGACGAACTGCACGCGGGGGAAGTTGGTTATCTGGCCGCAGCAATTAAAGCCGTAGCTGATGCTCGCGTCGGCGATACGATTACTTTGGTCAAAAAGCCTGCACCGGAGCCTTGGCCGGGTTATACAGAAGCAAAACCGATGGTTTTTTGCGGCTTGTTCCCGATCGATGCTGACCAATTTCCCGATTTGCGGGAAGCTTTAGAAAAACTCAAACTCAACGATGCGGCGCTTTCTTACGAACCGGAAACTTCGAGTGCGATGGGGTTTGGTTTCCGCTGCGGTTTCTTGGGTTTGCTGCACATGGAAATTGTGCAAGAAAGACTGGAGAGAGAATACAATTTGGATTTGATTGTTACGGCTCCTTCTGTGGTTTATCAAGTCACAACAATTAAAGGGGAAGTGTTAACAATTGACAATCCCAGCCACTTGCCCGATCCTCAGTATCGCGAGAAAATTGAGGAACCTTATGTGCGGGTAGAAATGCTGTCGCCGGAAACTTATGTGGGCGCGCTGATGGAACTGTCTCAAAGTCGGCGGGGCATTTTTATGGATATGAAGTATCTGAGTCAAGGCCGAACAACGCTGGTTTACGAGTTGCCTTTGGCGGAGGTGGTGACGGACTTTTTTGACCAGATGAAATCGCGATCGCGCGGTTATGCGAGCATGGAGTATCACATAATTGGCTACCGCGAAAATCCGTTGGTGAAAATGGACATTTTAATTAATGGCGATCCGGTTGATGCTTTGGCGATGATCGTACACCGGGATAAGGCTTACAATGTGGGCCGCGGGTTGACTGAAAAACTCAAGGAGTTGATTCCTCGCCACCAGTTTAAGGTGCCGATTCAAGCGACAATTGGCGCGAAGGTGATTGCTTCGGAGCACATTCCGGCTTTGCGGAAGGATGTGTTGGCGAAGTGTTACGGCGGTGATATTTCGCGGAAGAAGAAGTTGCTGCAAAAGCAGGCGAAGGGTAAGAAGCGGATGAAGTCTGTGGGTACTGTGGATGTGCCGCAGGAGGCTTTTATGGCTGTGCTGAAGCTCGATCGAGATTCGTAATCTGTGTGGCTTTTTGTCAGGAACAGGCTTCCCTAGCCTGTTCCACAAACAGTCATTTTTCTTGTCGGTTCTAGGAACCGGCTTTCCGGTATGTTCCATAAATGAGGTTCTAGGAACAGGCTTTCGGGCCTATTCTACCTGTTGCAGATTAAGGGCGATTCCCTACGGGATAGCTGCGCTTCACGCTCTTGACCAAAGAAATTGGTTGAGCTAAACTAAAACTTAGTTTAAATTTCTTATAGTAGATGCACATAATCAGCTACAAACGGGTGCGTGAATACAGCGAAACTCATGCTGATTGCGGGGAAGCTTTGGATAACTGGTTTAAAATTGCTAGCAAGGCTAAATGGTCTAACTTAATTGAGGTACAATCTGTTTTTCCGAAAGCCGAAGCTGTTGGGGGGTTTACAGTTTTTAATATCAAAGGTAACAACTATCGATTAATAGTTAGTATTGATTATGAGAGCAAATTAATTTATATCAAATATATTCTCACCCATGCTGAGTATGATAAGGAAAAATGGAAAAATGACCCTTACTTTTAATGCAGATAAATACAAAGAGTTATTGTCTCAGTACCAGCCGAAAATAATTAGAAATGAAGCGGATAATGAGAAGGCTCTGGCTATGGTGGAAGAGTTGATGCACCGCCGCGATCGCACTCCTGAAGAAAATGAGTTATATGAATTGCTGATTGCATTGATTGAAAAATTTGAGCAGGAATATTACGCACCAGGAACCACAGCAACGCCTCATTCAATACTGCTGTTTTTGATGGAACAAAGAGAGTTACAACCTGCTGATTTGGTAGGAGTTATTGGGTCTGAAAAAAGAGTGTATGAATTGGTTAATGGTGAGGGAGATATTGGCAAAGAGCTGGCATTGATTCTGGGAAGTTTTTTTCATGTAGAGCCGAGTTTGTTTGGTAATTAAGGGAAGTAGAGTATAATAGAAAAATAAGAAGTTGAAATGAGTGAAATTAGGGCAGCAGCGTGAGGGGCGATCGCCCGCTCGCATCACAGCTTACTACAACTTAAACAAGAATGCTTTGTTGAAACTCGTGCTGAATTTCATCTACAACTTTGCGATCGCTCAAATCGCGATGCCACCAGTGGCTACAGCCATCTTGACAATATTTGCAGTACCTGCGCCCATCGGCAATTGCCAATAAACTCATTAACAGGAAAAAGGTTTTGATAGATTCTGAGGGCGGCAGTTTCAAAAGCTTTGCCATTTGTTCTTTTAATCGCCCTCTACTCAGCAACACACAAGGGGTGTAAGTTGGGCGAAGTTTTGATTTGGCAATAGCTAGGGAAACATCTTCTTCTCGCGCCCCTGCTTGGAGGGTAATGTAGAATAGCCGCTGTAATATTTCCTGCTGGTATTCGGTTGGGAAGCTTAAAAACCAGTTTTTTGCATCTTCGTGGCTAATTAATTCTTGTTGAATTTGATTGATTCTAATTTCATCGGCTAGATTCATTGGCCTTTCCTAAGTCTGGCTCAAATATAACGTGAGGTTCTCCTTTTAGTTTCAGCCATCTGTTGATTTGAGCTTGCCGGATGCTTTTGCTCGATCAATCGCCTCTTGAATCAGAAGGTAGACAAAGTTGGAGATCGATCGCTTTTCGATCTCGCACAACTTTTCGAGATCCTTTTTAGCCTGTGTTGGCAAAACCACTGAAATCCGCTCGCTGTCGCTCATGCCTTGCAATCTGTTGGAAGTTTCCCCTATTGTGCCACCTCGCCCGTCCAGGTCGTGCATCCACAGTCAGCTTTATGCTTACTTATGCACACTAATGCTTACTTTGTGTTATTTTTATGGGTAATGTCAGAAGCCAGCGCATCCACCGACCAAGTTTCTGCGCTGGCTCTGGCTCCGTTTAGCAATGGAGACTCCTCTATTATGAAATACGAAGGATACTTGAAGCCGTGGGCAGTTGCCCGCTTGCTTCCCAGCTTGCAATGGGCGATCGTCGGTCGCTATCGCAGCCGATCGGATGCGGAGGGACATCTTCAGTTGTTTCGGCAACGAGTGCCCAACATCCGCTTTCAAGTGGTGTTTGATTTACCCTCTCGCCGAGGATAACTTTTTTGAGGGACTGTTTTTGATAATTTAACAGTCAAATTATCGAGGGCGATCGCACTTTTGGAGCAAAAGGGCGATCGCTTTTCAATTTAAAGGGATAGGTGAAGGGGCAACCCACACTCATAAAGGTGAATCAAAACACCCATTCATGGTCTGGATCATTAAGTGCAGCTTTTACTGATGCTAAGTTTGCAAGGTCTTGGAAAGGACTCGACTTAGCTATTTCTGTAATTGAATGTAAAGCTAATGCTAACTGTTCATTATTGCCAGTAGCTATTGCCGAATCCACTACGCTAAAAAGATCGCGAAAATTTTCTGCACGCTCATCAAATGAGCGATCGAGGTACTCCATCATCCAATCGCTCTGGGCTTTAATCTGAGCGATGGTTGTTTTCTCCCATGCATCAATTTCACGCCGTTTAGTCTGCTCCTGCTCTGCCACCATCTTGTACTCAGTGTAAGCTGAGACAAGTTCCTGTAAGCATTCAGCAGGACTGGTGATTTTTGAGAGGCCTCGCGAAACTTCTTTTGCTATCATGTCAACTTGCCTCAAATAGTACCGTATTTAGCTTGGATTTTAGCAGTCGCAGGGTTGAGGTTTCCTTCGCTATCTAAGACAGGGGTCTTCATAATTTCTGCAAGCGATTTTACCAGAAGCGCTACCTGTTGCAACTTACGCACATCTGCATTTTGATTTCGCTCGAATGCCTGGGATTCAAGTTCGTTAAGTCCGAGAACAGCACGAGAGTTCAAGTTATTCACCACATAGTTAAGTTCATCAATCCGTCGCTGGACTCTTTCCAAAAAGTCTTTAGCAGCATCAATTTTAGCGATTTCTGTATAGACCTTGGCTTCATATTCTCGTGCTTTTGTCAAAGCTTTTTCACCTTCACCAGCAAGCATGAAGCCACCAATTGCTAAGGCTGGATCAACCATAATACCTCCAAGTACAACTGTACCAACTGCCATGCCACCGCCACCAGCAGCCAGAGAACCACCTCCCAGCCATGCAAGAGTCGCATTCCAAGCTGCTGCACCGCTGAGCCCAGCGATCGCAGTGCCGGTACTTGCTGTCCCAAACAGTCCGATCAAGCCAACTGCACCTTGACCTGCCGCTACTGCTGCCCCAGCAGCTTTAAAACCACCTTTGACAAATTGTTCTGCTTCTAAAGCCGCAGCTTTGTACTCATTAATCTGCTGAATAGAAATGCCTTCTAATCCCTCCAAAAACTGCTTGTCGCTTAGAGAACCACGCTGACCAATACGCTCAATAAATTTGACAAATCGCCCAATTGTACGAATTTTGATATTTAGTTGCAGTTGACCGTACTCTTCTGCAAGATTTTGAGTGCATTCCCATTCGTTTTTCAAACGATTGCAAGCACGTTCATGCTGTTCTTGAGCGCTCTTGCCCATGTTCTTTGCATCGTTCATGTCGGAAACACCTGCAATACCAGCTCCAATACCAAGAGCGGAAGCAGCTATAGCAGCAGCACCCAAAATAATCGGGATTATAAAAATCATAAAATTGTCCTCAAAACTAATGATTCAGCAATGCTCAATGAGTCTAGTTATTAGCTACTTCAAGCTAGCTCTCTCGTCATTTTGACTCATTGCACGTAGATCGGGATATTCTACTTATAATAATCTAACTAACCATAGCTTTTATCTTACACTCATCAGTAATTATGTTAGACTTATATCAGGAATTTTCACCCCACTCCGCTATGCCGCCAGCCGACGAGCAATTTACCGAAGCCGCAAACCACTGGGACTTAGAAAACCTCTACGCAGACCTGGCCTCAGCCAAGGGAAAACGCCTCACCCCGAAAAGCTTCACCTGCGGGGGCTTCTGTGCGGTCATAGTCCCGGAGAAATAGCGGAAAAACGCCAAAAGAACCCCAAGGGAGTGGAAACTGACCTATGCGCTACCTTATATAAGTACGTCAAAAGTCTGGTGGGTAAAGGCGTTGAAAAAATAGAAAATTGGAGAAATATTGCTGAATGGCTTGAGGATGCTGGATATAAAACTAAGCCACCTACTAAATTCCCTATTCAAGACGGTGTATCTGAAAATAGTAAAGTTAATGTAACTAATATAACTTTTGAGAACAATCAAATAAAAATTGGTGTATACCTACAAATAACTGTACCGCTACCTTCAGAACTCTCAATACAAAATCTCGACATCAACGATAACAACGGTAACTAAAATTTTGCCACTATTCAACAGATTGGTAGCGTGAAGCGACTAAAATCAGGAATCGCGATCGCACCTTTACCCGATCGCGCGGGGCGATCGCACACTGCATTTCTCACAAAAGGGCGATCGCACTTCTATTGTGCTAGGATTCAATGAGAGCGTCAGTCACTAAAAAACATGGCAACAATTACCCTTCAAATTCCCGACGAACTGGCTCAACGTCTAGAACCTCTGCAAAATCGCTTGCCAGAATTGCTTTGGCAACTTCTAGAACTAACTAAAAAGCCCACAACTATCGAGCAGGAAATCACTACTCCTAGTGGGGATATTCCTACAGTTTATCAAGAAGTCCTTGACTTTTTGATAAAGAGTCCAATTCCACAAGACATTGTTAATTTTAAGGTTTCACAACAGGCTCAGACACGCCTCCAAACTTTGCTTGACAAAAACCGCGAATCGACCATAACTCCAATAGAAATAGCAGAATTAGATGTTTACGAACAGCTAGAACATCTGATGATTTTACTAAAAGCAAGAGCCTATTCAGCGATTTGATAAATGACTTCTAGTTTAATTCCTGCTGAACTCCGCAGATTAGTTATTGAAAGAGCTTCAGGACACTGTGAATATTGCCTGATTCATCAAGATGTTTCAATCTACAGCCATGAAGTAGACCATATCATTGCCTTAAAACATGGGGGTAAAACTCGTGCTGATAATCTCGCTCTTTCTTGTTTATCTTGTAACCGCTATAAAGGTTCCGATCTAGCTACTATAGACCCAATTAATGACGAAATTGTCCCTTTGTTTAATCCACGCCGTCAGGTATGGGACGAACATTTTCTTCTTAATGGTGCCAGAATAGAAGGCATCACTCAGATTGGTCAAGCTACTTCAAGATTACTCAAACTCAATGCTCCAAATCGCATACTTGAGCGTCAAGTTTTGATTAATCAACGACGGTATCCTTAAACATTGAATTTGAGTTATAAAATTTTGAGTAAAAGTTGAACTACAATTATGCCAAATATTTACATTATTGGCGGTTATAACGGTTCAGGTAAAACTACAGTTTCTCTGAGATTATTACCCGATTTTTTAGAATGTTTTGAATATGTAAATGCAGATGCGATCGCGGCCGGAATGTCCTAACTCACTGCCGAGTCAGTTGCATATCCTCGCAGGACGCTTAATGATACACAGACTGCGAATTTTATCATACTCTGCCACCTATTCCGCCTCCCTTGACAACTTTAGCCGATCGCAACTTTGCTCGATTCTTGAGAAACTGTAAAACTCAAGGCTACACAATCAACCTGATTTACTTCTGGCTGCAATCTCCCAAAATCGCAATTGAACGGGTGCAACGCAGGGTTGAAAGTAGCGGACATTCTCGTGGCGAAATCGACATAACTTCTCTCATATTGCTTTTGAAATAAATCGACCCTTGTTTTTTCCAACCAGCCCGTCAAGCGCAGATATTCCGTAGGGCATCGCCCAACCTCACACCGAAGTCATCAAGTAACCACAAACCACAAACCAATAACTGAACTCTTGTCAACAGTATTTTTTCGGAAATATTGAAGCTTAAATAAAAATTGCTAGCTGATATTTGCGAATTATAGCACTTTGTTCAAAGTCTGGGCAAATGCTAAGTAAATTAAAGATTTTATGAAGTTGAGGTATAAGTCTTTACATTGTCGATCGCAATTTTGTTATTCTATAGAGTAAGTTTCATGCGAGCGACTGAATTTTTCTACCCCAGTCCTACCCCTAAACAGAACGGCAGTTTCCACAATGAGAATTTTAGTCACAGGCGGTGCAGGTTTCCTCGGTTCCCACCTAATCGATCGCTTAATGGCCCAAGGACATGAGGTAGTCTGCCTCGATAATTTTTACACCGGGACTAAACGCAATATCCTCAAATGGCTGGACAACCCGTATTTTGAGCTGATCCGCCACGACATCACGGAACCGATTCGGTTAGAGGTAGATCAGATTTACCATCTGGCTTGTCCCGCTTCCCCCATACACTATCAGTACAACCCTGTCAAGACAATTAAAACAAACGTCATCGGCACGATGAATATGCTGGGGCTGGCTAAACGGGTGAAAGCAAGATTCTTTCTGGCTTCCACTTCCGAAGTGTACGGAGATCCTGACGTACATCCACAAACAGAAGATTATCGTGGCAACGTTAATTGTATCGGCATAAGATCGTGTTACGACGAAGGGAAGCGAGTAGCTGAAACCTTATCATTTGATTACCACCGTCAAAATGGGGTAGACATTCGAGTTGTGCGAATCTTCAATACCTACGGTCCCCGGATGTTGGAAAATGACGGCAGAGTAGTGAGCAATTTTATTGCTCAAGCTTTGCGAAACGAACCGCTGACTGTATACGGCGACGGTTCCCAAACACGGAGTTTTTGCTACGTTTCTGATTTGGTGGAAGGATTTATTCGCTTGATGAATAGCGACCAAATCGGGCCGATGAATTTGGGTAATCCCGGCGAATACACTATCTTGGAATTGGCACAGAAAATTCAAAACATGATTAATCCAGAGGCAGAAATTATCTTTAAACCGCTGCCGCAAGACGATCCGAAACAGCGACAACCGGATATTACTCGTGCTAAAACTTGGTTGGGGTGGGAGCCAACTGTGCCGCTGGATAAAGGTTTAGAGTTGACTGTAAAGGATTTTCGCGATCGCATCGAGGGAAACCAAAAGTAGAGACCCATAAAGGAGGAGACTGGGAGAGGGGGAGACTGGAAGAGTGGGGGAGGGGAAAAATCTTCCGAATTCCCAATTTTCGATTCCCAATTCCCAATTCCCAATTCCCATCTGATTGATTTACCAACTTTGAGGACATTTGTATGCATGTTTGCGTCATCGGTACAGGATACGTTGGTTTAGTCACCGGCACTTGCTTAGCCCACATCGGCCACCACGTCATTTGCGTAGACAACAACGAAGAAAAAGTGAAATTAATGAAGTCGGGACACTCACCTATTTTTGAACCCGGACTGTCTGAATTAATGTCTTCTGCATCTGAATCTGGCAATCTAGAGTTTACTTCGGATTTAGCAGCAGGAGTGGCTCACGGGGACATTTTATTCATTGCCGTGGGGACGCCTCCTTTGCCTACTGGGGAAAGCGATACTCGCTACGTGGAAGCCGTTGCTCGGGGAATTGGAGCTCACCTCGAGGGCGATTACAAAGTAATCGTAAACAAATCGACAGTACCCATCGGTTCGGGGGATTGGGTGCGAAGAATTGTACTAGACGGTTTAGCAGAACGTCAAAAACCTCACAGCGGTGACGAGGTTACTGGTGAGGAAGTAGCAGCAAAAACTGGTGTGGAATTTGATGTGGTTAGCAACCCGGAGTTTTTGCGGGAGGGTTCTGCTGTTTACGATACTTTTAATCCCGATCGCATTGTTCTCGGCAGCAATTCTCAGCGGGCTATGGATATGATGCTACAGTTATACAAGCCGATTGTCGATCGCAAATTTGCAGAAGATCCGTCTTTGCCTGTAGTGCCTGTGGTGATGACTGATATCAGTTCAGCGGAGATGATTAAGTACGCAGCTAATGCTTTTTTGGCTACGAAGATTAGCTTTATTAATGAAGTGGCTAATATTTGCGATCGCGTCGGTGCAGATGTTAGTCAAGTAGCCCGAGGTATCGGTTTAGATTCGCGGATTGGCAACAAGTTCCTGCAAGCTGGCATAGGTTGGGGCGGTTCTTGTTTCCCCAAAGATGTCTCGGCTTTAGTTCACACTGCTGACGATTACGGCTACGAGGCACATTTGCTGAAAGCGGCGGTGGAAGTTAACCAACGCCAGCGGTTGATTGCTATTGAAAAATTGCAGCAAGTTTTGAAGATTCTCAAAGGTAAAACTGTCGGACTTTTGGGTTTGACTTTCAAGCCGGATACTGACGATTTGCGGGATGCCCCGGCTCTGAATTTAATCGATAGTTTGAATCGCTTGGGAGCGAAAGTTAAAGCTTACGATCCGATTGTTTCTCAAACTGGGATGCGTCACGGTTTGTCGGGAGTTTTGGTAGAAACTGACCCGGAAAGACTGGCTGATGGTTGCGATGCTTTGGTGTTGGTGACTGACTGGGAACAGTTTAGCAATTTAGATTACCAGAAAATGGCGAAGTTGATGAACCATCCGGTGATGATTGACGGCCGTAATTTCTTAGACAAGAAGGTTTTAGAAGCCGCTGGTTTCCAATATGTGGGGATTGGAAGGTAAAGAAGAGTTTTGAGCAGATTCTCTATCCCGTAGGGTGCGCGGCGGGTGCGCACCTTACCAAAAACTTGGGTAAAAGCCCCGTGCTTCTAGGACGGCTTTAATTTAAAAATGCTTGCTCAACTTGCCGAGTCTTATCCTTCTCTATGGTATGGTGCAGTAATGATACAGGTAGAATACCCGCCGATACACATGGTGAAAATCCTTTCGACAGGTCCCAAAACAACAATATCTACGCTCGTGGCGAAAACCAGGAATTAAAAAAGCTAGGCAATCTAATAGATGCCAAAAACCAGAAACCTTAAATCTTAGCCGATTTCGTACCCTAGGCATAGGGAAACGCAACGCTTGGGGAGATATCGCCCTCTGGGATTGTTTAAATTAGGCTCGATGCTTGGTTCAATTGAACGGGTATCTGGTTTAAGTATTGCCGCCAGGATAGACAATTTTAAGGCAGGTTGCTGAACCAAGAATCCCCGCACCTTGATAGTCGGGGAGTGTCAAAAACTAGAATCTCTATCCCGTAGGGTGCACCGCGCGTGCACCTTACATTTGCTGGCGACTAACAATGGCGGGTCGGTCCGCCACGCCTGCTTTAAAAATTTTCCATCAAGGTTTTTTCTTGAGCGTAAACATCTCGTAGCTGTTGCAGCGCTGAGGCAGAAATTACCGATTTAACTGTAGCGACTAATTTACCCCACTCAAGCAAGCGGTCAACTGACACAGCCGCTTTGAAGTTGTACGTATAGAATTTAGTCCAAAATTCAGGTGCTTGTGTGCGTTTCCAGCGTTTGTACCATCCCACAAAATCTTGAGAACAGGGCCGTTTTACTTCTAAGATTGGGGGGAAATCGGCGTAGCTGACAAATCGACTGAGGCCTTTGGCGTGTACGTACACCATGTTGTGACAGCATTCGATCCGGTAAATTTGGTGGGGTGAGATGTTGAACAGCAATGCCACTGTTTCTTCTGTGACAAATCTCGATCGCGGATTGACTCTAGACGATTTGTGAATAATTTTTGATTCGCCGATCGCTGACGATCTTAACTGATTCTCTGATATCATTGTAGTTGAATCTGGTGGTGGTAGGTACATCTATCTGCTAGGTGCGATCGACAGAAATTATCGGTCGGGATTAATTATAACTGGCGATCGTCTTTAGTTTCGTTGACTCCGCCGCAAAACGGAGACAAGCCCCGACTTCTGCCATGAGAGGCGCAAAATTTTAGACCAACGTTCAAGCTCCCAAATACATCTTTAGAGTCAATCTAAAATCTCAAATCTCAAATCTCAAATCGCATGACCGGGGCGATCGCTTTTTGATATATTATACTAAATCCAAAATTTTGTAAATAGTGAATATGAGCAAAGGCTTAGT
Organism: Microcoleus sp. AR_TQ3_B6; assembly: GCF_036702785.1. Lineage (NCBI taxonomy): Bacteria > Bacillati > Cyanobacteriota > Cyanophyceae > Oscillatoriales > Microcoleaceae > Microcoleus > Microcoleus sp. AR_TQ3_B6. Next base: position 24,618 of record NZ_JAUBVJ010000019.1, read on the forward strand.
CAGATTGCGGGTTCGAGAGTTGGCGGCCCAGAAGGGATGGACGCTCAAGGAGGTTGCGGAGCGATCGGGCGTGGGCTACAGTACGATTAGCAATTATGCCCGTTCTCAGGGGATGGCAATGGTTGACTTTGCAGCAGTGCACAAGTTGGCTCGCACTTTTGATGTGATGATTGAGGATTTCGTAGTAATCCTAGAAAAATAGTTGAACGTCTTGCCTAAATTCAATGTTGTAGCGATCGACTTTTGATGTGACGATCGAGGATTTGGTGGACATTATAGCAGTTTTAAATCGGATAAACAACCGTCCCAATATTTGGAGAAGGCAGTGCCGTTTTCCTACCCGATATTTGGAGAAGGCAGTGCCGTTTCCCTACCCGATATCTGTTGAAAACCGCTATATTGAAGAATCGCCCTCCGCCAACCAAACTCGATCGCCTATCATTAAAGTAACTCCCTTGCAGCCTGAAATTAGGAGAACCGTCAAATGCTAGATGCTGGGCTATTGGGATATCTTCTCAAGGTCGCTTTCGATGGAATAGTGGGTACTCAAGCCAATGAAGCAGTCAAGCACCTGTGTGTGAAGCGGATAAAAAGATTCTCACAAAACGGTAAAATTGTCAATTACGATTTAGAAAAAGCGCTGAAACGTTCTTTGCTGAAAGCTCAGCAACAAATCGCCTCAGAATGTTATGAAGAATTGGTTGAGCCGTCTCGCAGGGCTTCTAAAGCACTCCTGATTTACTTGCCTCAAGACCGTCCTTATTTAGAATGGCTAAAGAAGAAGATTAAGCAGTTAAAATCAGAATTAAAGCAGGTTAACAAATAAACCGCGCCTTTAGGTCTTCCCCGAGAAAGTTTAGATGAGATATAATTGCTGCTAAGTTGCCGCCACAAGTTAAGCCAAAATCGATTGCAAGAAGTTGAAAATAAACTGCTAGAAGTTGCCCTCAAAGATTGTGATGTCACACTTTATAAAGCTAAATTAACCTAAATTTTTTTTAGCAAAGTATCTGCATACTTTGCCGAGGAAATCAAGGACAATGAAAAGGTGTTCCAGATTTTTACAGCGCAAAGTTTAACGCGGAATGATACCCAAACCGCCGACACTCACGCTTTGATGGAACAGCTAAAGGCTTTGCTTGAGGAGATAGTTGAAAAGATCCGCATTGCTTACCGACCGATTGACTGGCAAACTATTTGCCAGCAGATTTTAGAGGAGAAATAACAGCAGCGGCTTAGTAGCAATCAGCTAACTTTTGGCAACCATCAAATAGATGATGTTTATGTGCCGCTGAGATTGGTGGAACGGCAGAAAGTGACTCAGCGATGCGAGGATGTTGCGGCTGAGGAAGGTTCGGATTTGTACCGGGAAAAAGAAGTTGCTCAAAAATTTTAACACACGAGTTTATTGAACAAGTTATCCAGCAAGGAATTACCTCGAAAAGCAATGACAAACGGTTAGGAATTATTTGGGAAGCGGGGGCGGGGAAAAATAGACCAAAATAACCCAGTGGCGATCGCATATTTAGTCGAGTTAATCGGCAATTCAGGTGATGAAGATACCCGGAGAAAAGCGGCAGATAGCTTAGGGGCAATAGACAAAGATAACCCAGTTGCGTTCTCGGCTTTAGTCGAGTCTATCGGTACTTCTCAGGAGAACAATAACCGGAGGCAAGCGGCAGAAAACTTAGAGAAAATATGCCAAGATAACCGAGTTGCGGTCGTCGCAGTCTCAGGTTTGAAAGATTGCCTAACTTCCGAAATCTATGAAAACGATTTTATTCGCTATGAAATCTGCTACCAAGTCATCTGGGACTGGGCCCAAAATATGACTTATCCAGACTTTGATCGAGCATGGCACACTCAACCCACCAATTCCCCAATACCCAACAACCACCCACAAAATACAGATATCCCCACACTCCTCAAACAACTCCAACCCACAGATAAAACCTTCCCCGTTCCCCTCAACATTCGCGCCCTAGAAAGCGAAACCGATACAAGCGCCATTGCCCAAGAACTCTGTACCCAACTATATCAAGCAATCTTCCCCGCAGATGCAGACATTCCCGCAATTCGCAACGCCCCCGAATTCAAGCGATTAATTCCGCAACTCAAAAATCGGCTGCACAAACAGCACATCGCCTTAATTTTGCACTTTTGTCCCTGCTGCGATGCGCTTTCATCTTTCACCCACAAACTCGCCGACACTCAAATGGGAATTCATATCGCCTGGATTACCGATACACCGCTGGAATTGCCCTTAACAGGTTTTCCGGTGGAGCGAGAGGATTTGTTGGATGCGGTACAGAATTGGCTTGGGGGGATTGGTTCGTGAGATTGGGGCCGGACACGGCAGTGCCGTTTCCCTACGGATATATTACAAAAACGTGCGATCGACCAAAAGCAGATGCGAACCAATCCTTTAACCTACAATACTATTTCTAGAGATGCCATCACCGAGCCTCCCAAAGACTCCCTCAAACCATGCCCAAGCCAAAAAAGACCCCCCCCAAAACCTACACTGAAATCAACCTCAGCGACCCCCAATACTACTTCAACCGAGAACAAAGCTGGCTAGAATTCAACAACCGCGTGCTCCACGAAGCCCTCGACCCCCGCACGCCCCTCCTCGAAAGACTCAAATTTCTCGCTATTTTTAGCTCCAACCTAGACGAATATTTCATGGTGCGCGTCGCCGCCCTCAAACAGCAAGTACAAGCAAAAGTCAGCAAATTGACTTCCGACGGCCGCACTCCCCAAGAACAGCTAGATGCCATTAACAAGCGGCTTTTGCCGATGGTTACTCAGCAGCACTCATATTTTGAGCAAACCCTGCGGCCGAAACTAGCAGCAAGCGAAATCTACATTCTCGACTACATTGACCTCAATCAAGAACAGCGCAATTACTTGCACCGCTACTTCAAAGAACAAGTATTTCCCGTACTCACTCCCCTAGCAGTTGACCCCAGCCACCCATTCCCCTACCTTTCCAATCTCAGCCTCAATTTAGCAGTAGTAGTCAGAGACCCCGACACGCGGGAAGAATTATTTGCCCGCGTCAAAGTCCCGCAGGTTTTGCCGAGGTTTTTGCCCCTACCGGGGGATTTGCAGTGGCAGCAGAGGGGCAAATCTCCAGTTTGGACCGGCGTGCCCCTAGAACAGGTGATTGCCCACAACTTAGAAGCTTTGTTTCCGGGGATGGACGTTGAAGAATATCACCCCTTCCGCATTACTCGCAATTCCGATTTGACCGTGGAGGAAGATGAGGCAGAGGATTTGCTGCTGGCAATAGAACAGGAACTCCGCAAGCGCCGGTTTGGAGGTTCTGCAGTGCGGATGGAAATTCAAGCGAGTATGCCGCCTGCGCTGCGAGATATGCTGATGGATGAGTTGGAACTCGGCGAGCAAGATGTTTACGTCGTAGAGGGGCTGCTAGGCCTCAAGGATTTGATGTCTTTTGTGGGGCTGCCAGTGCCGGAACTGAAAGACCCGCCTTGGACTCCGGTTGTGCCGCCGCGCTTGCGGAACTTGGAATCGGCAAGGATTTTAGAGAAATCGATGTTGGATGCTGAGGAGGGTCAGGATATTTTCACCGCCATCCGCCAGGGGGATTTGATGCTGCACCATCCCTATCACTCGTTTGCGGCGACGGTGCAGCGGTTTATTACTGAGGCGGCGCACGATCGCTCCGTGTTAGCGATTAAGATGACTTTATACCGCACTTCTGGAGATTCGCCGATCGTCAGCGCCTTAATTCAAGCAGCGGAAAACGGCAAGCAGGTAGCCGTTTTAGTAGAGCTCAAAGCTAGGTTTGACGAAGAAAATAATATTAATTGGGCTCGCAAGTTAGAACAAGCTGGAGTCCACGTAGTTTACGGTTTGGTGGGACTCAAAACCCACACCAAGATTGTCATGGTAGTGCGTCGCGAGGAGGGGTACATCCGCCGCTATGTCCACATCGGCACCGGCAATTACAATCCCAAAACAGCCGGACTGTATACAGATGTGGGTTTGTTGAGTTGTCGCGAGGATTTGGGATCGGATTTGACGGATTTGTTTAATTATTTGACTGGTTATTCGCGGCAGGTATCTTATCGAAAATTGTTGGTGGCACCGGTCAATATGCGCGATCGATTTTTAGCTTTAATCCGCCGCGAGGTCGAATTCTGCCGCTTGCAAGCCGAAGGCGGCAACGGTAGCTGCGGCCGCATTGTCGCTAAAATGAACGCTTTAGTTGACCCTCAAATTATTGTTGCTTTGTACGAAGCTGCCCAAGCGGGAGTTAAAATTGATTTGATTATCAGGGGAATTTGCTGTTTGCGTCCCGGCGTTGAAGGTGTTAGCGAAAATATCAGAGTTATCAGTATTATCGGCCGCTTTTTAGAGCATTCTCGGATGTTTTATTTTTTCAACGGTGGCGACGAAGAGGTATATATTGGTTCTGCTGACTGGATGCAGCGCAATCTCACAAGACGGGTTGAGGCCATAGTTCAGGTGGAAGACCCGACAATTGCCAAGGAATTGCAAGAAATTTTGGGGGTAATGCTGGCTGACAACCGCCAAGCTTGGGATTTGCAGCCGTCCGGACACTACTCTCAGCGGCGGCCGCCTGCTAATTGCCCGGAAGTGAGCTCTCAGCAAATTTTGATGGATATGGTGATGAATTAGTCATTGGGAATGGGGCATGGGGCATGGGGCATGGGGCATGGGGCATGGGGCATGGGGCATGGGGCATGGGGCATGGGGAATTGGTTATTAGCTATCTGTTATTGGTTATTAGCTAAGCTGTTGTGCATTTAAAATGCGTATTTCAGAGGTTGAAACCCCATACTTGCTTAGAGAGCCTCGAAAATTTAAATGATGAACAGCTTATCTGTTATTGGTTATTAGCTATTAGTCAACAGTCAACAATGCCCAATGCCAATGCCCAATGCCCAATGCCCAATGCCCAATGCCCAATGACTCCTAACTGTTAAAAGTGCGCTTGAATTCTTCTAAGAGATCGTCAATTTCTTCGATCGCCTGACTCACATCTATTCTCAGAGCTCCCAAGTCCGATCGATCTAACAGCCGCACGAGGGATTCCCGCTTGATCTCGATCTCTGCTACGCGCTCTTTGATTGTCTGTGCATCCATTGTTTTTTTGCCTTTGCTAGTATTAACAAAAATATTTGACATTCCCCCCCGAGAACAGACGGGGATTCTTAATTCACCGACATACCTTTCTGGGCAAATCCTTCACTGTTTTTATATTAGAGGTGATGAACGTGCTCAGGGTTTTTTGGTCTGTGTTATAGTTTGATTGTACATCAAAACTTTAGCAAAACTTCAGCCAGATTTCAGCGCAAAAAAGGCGGACGTTTGGTCTCTGCGGGTTTATTTTTCATCATTCCAGCTAAAAATCGCTTCAGGGCTTTCTCCCGGTTTTTCATAAAAGCAGCCCAAAATCCCGGTTGATATTCATCCATTGTCTTGGCTAGGGCCCAGACATCGATCGCTAAGATATTATAAAGCCTTTCATCTTCGCGTTTGAGCGAGTTAATCTGCTCCAGAACCGACTTGCTTGCTCCCGCAGTTTGTTTGTCTTCGTCTTTAATCATGTCCGAAAAATGGTTGAAAGGGCAAGAGTGCCGATCGCGATCGCCACTCTGTATACTTTGATGATACTGCCGATCTCGATTGCCTTCTAGAACCAACGCCGCGCAATTAACACGGATATTTACCCCGAACGCGCCCGGGCGAGTCCGGCTGGATAAGCTTCTGAAGCTATAGACAAGACTGTGGATGCACACCGCGAGCGCGCTCATAGATGCTAGCAGTTTTTGCAGGTCTTTTGGCAAAAAAACTAAATTTATTCAAGACTTTTTGACAGATAATAATTAAAGTATCTTGTTGATTCGAGCTAACTACCTCACTAATATGTTACGTAAAATTTCTTTAGCAAACCTAGCCTTAGTTGTGGGCGGTATTATAGCAGCAGTCGGGTTCGCAGCCTACTTCACAGACAAACCAACCCTCAACCTAGCCGGTTTTTTTTATGGAATTCCCCTGTTGCTGGGAGGTTTGGCGCTGAAAGCGGCCGAACTCGAACCAGTGGACTTTACCGAACCTACCTCTGCTGAAGTTCTCCTCCTTCGAGAAAGTCAGGCTACAGATACTCAAAACCAAGTCCGCAAAGATATCACCCGATTTCGCTACGGTCAACCCGCGCACTTAGATGATGCTTTGGAACGCTTGGGCCTGGCCCCGACAGACGAGGAACGGCCCCTCCTGCAAGGGTTGCGGGAAGTTGATGTTGATGGTGCTTATGGGTTAATTTTAGAGTTTTATTCGCCACTAATCCCGATCGAAGTCTGGGAAGAAAAGCAAGACAAAATAGCTACTTTTTTTGGACCTGGTTTGCGCGCACAAGTGAGTCACAAGGCTGGTGACAAAATTGAATTGGCTCTCATTAAAAATACTCAAGCTTAAAGTAGTCTTAAGTTGGGAGTTCGTGAACTTTGGGCCAATTAATAATTAATCCTGCATCGGCCCAGATACTGATAATAGCTGCAGGTTTCAAGCTGTTGCTATTATCAGCAAAATCTCAATCCGCAATAGAGCGATCGCCCCTATTGGATTTTCCTTAATTACAATAGTGTTTGAGAACCGATCGGCAATCTTAAATCAGGAGAAGCACTAATGCTTTCGTCCCAGAGTAGGATAGGTATTATCGGCGCCGGAGCATCAGGAGTTTAGCTGGCAATTTTGCTGATTCAACAAGGATTTCAAGTTACCTTGTTTGAAAAAGCACCCCATCCGCGCACCGATGGCGGTGGTATCACGATCGTGCAAGCAGGTATGGAAGCGCTGCATCAAGGAAACCCTCAAATTAGCCAGAAAATTATTAACTCAGGCGCTGCGGTTAAATTATTCGAGTTTCGCAACCTCCGCGGCGATGCGATCAATTCTGAACCCGTCACCTATGAGGAAAATGAACTCCCAGGAATGCTGGTACCCCGCAAAGCTATTTTAGAAGCACTCCTGGAGGAGTTACCCCCTTACACTATTAATTTTAATGCTGAATTATTGTCGATCGCCCAAACCGAGCATAGCGCGATCGCGCACTTTAAAGATGGCAGCCACTGGGAAGGAGATCTGTTAATTGGTGCCGATGGAATAGTTTCTAAGGTTCGTCAATTTGTTGTTCCGGGTGTAGAATTGTGTTATTTAGGTGATCTAGTATGGCGAGCAATTGTAACAGATAATAACTTCTGTCCAGAAGGAAACTATTTGCTTTATGTACGCGACCGAGGAATTTATGCCAATTTCGTTAATCTTGGTGCAAATCGTACTCATTGGGGTTTCTTTCTGGAAAAGGATCTGGTCGATTTTGAAGTAGGCACACTACAACCAACTAATATCATTATTCCTCCCCAAGAATTGGCAAAACTCCCAGAGGATGCGCGAAATGTGATTGAGTCAACCCCTTTGGAAAATATTGTCTGTCGTTATTCCTATGACATTGAACCCCTGCCTCAACTATATGATGGCCGTGTTATCTTAATTGGTGACGCGGCTCACGCGCAAAGTTCCACACGCGCTAGAGGTATGACTTCCGGCTGGGAAGACGGCCTGTCTTTAGCGCAACATCTCGTCTCCCGTGGTAGCATTGCAGAAGCATTAGAGAATTTTCACACTGAAAGATTGCCGATTGTCCACGAATATCAGCGCACTAGCCGTGAAATGAGTCTAAAAATAAGTCGCCGCTAGCCAAATTTCAATCATCCTGTAGGGAGGGGTTCGCCAATAACTTTAAAGAGTGCAGACAGGTTAAAAAAAAACGCCCCCACCCACAAAAAAGCCCTTTTAAGTTTGGACAAATTTTTTAGATAAACCGGAGGCTAATTAATGAAGAACGATTTGGGAATTCATGAATATACCGTCAACTCTCTACACCCTCCTGATTTAGAGAAAGTACCGGAAATTTTCACACGTAATCTTGGTACTTGGAAAGGCGAATTTATTAAGACTGATACTCGCGGACATTTTTTTCGCAGCTTTTTGTCTACTGTAAGCCTCTGGATTGAGGGGAGTCACTACCGACAAGTTAACAACTATGAATACTCAGATGGTTCTCGCATTCAGCTAAATTTTCAAGGTGAATTTGAAAATCGGATGCTGAAATTATTTTCTAGCAGTTATCCTGATTTTTCGGCAGTCGCGTGGGATGCGGGTCAGGACATTATCTGCTATCGGTCAACAAAAAGTGAGGATAACGCACTGATTACTTTGGCGGAAACAATCACTTTACTGGCAGACAATCACCGAGTTCGTAGCACTCAAATTTTTAAAGATGGCATTTTTGACAGCATTGCATTTATTGAGGAAATGCGTATATAAGTAAGCCCGCATAAAAAATACCCCGATTGCCGACTTCTTTAAAAAGTCGGCAATCTAACATATCTCGCTTTTTCAAGAACTAATTAATCAGCATTAACAAACAAGCGAGAACGAGTAATAAAACGCTCTCCATCCGGCCCTTCCAGGGAAAAATCGCTGCCTCCAGGTCCCGATGCCACGTCTATAATTAACTGCGTGTGCTGCCAATATTTGTATTGCTGCGCTGCAATATAAAAGGGACAACCGCCTATTTCGCCCAGCAATATGTCACCATCACCGATTATCAATTCGCCATCGGGAAAGCACATGGGGGAACTACCGTCGCAGCAGCCGCCGGATTGGTGAAACATCAATTCTCCGTGTTGACTTTTGAGATGGTTTATTAATTTTAAAGCGGCTTCTGTTGCGGTGACTTTTGCGATCGTTTCCATTTTATAAGTAGGAAGGTGGAAGATGGAAGATGGAAGATGGAAGCTCGACATCTGCGTGAATCCGCGTCAATCCTTTGTCATCTGCGGTTAAAATTATTTTTTTTTGACCGCAGATGAGGGCAGATTAACACAGATTAACGCAGATGGATTAGATCGATTCCAGTTGTACGGGATTTGATGTGACTTAGAAGAAACCTAATGCTTTGGGGCTGTAGCTGATTAACAAATTCTTAGTTTGCTGGTAGTGATCTAACATCATTTTGTGATTTTCGCGGCCGATTCCAGATGATTTGTAGCCGCCGAATGCTGCGTGGGCCGGATAGAGGTGATAGCAGTTTGTCCACACGCGGCCGGCTTGAACGGCGCGGCCTATGCGGTAGGCGGTGTTGATGTCGCGTGTCCAAACTCCTGCACCTAAACCGTAGAGGGTATCGTTGGCAATTTCTAATGCTTCGGCTTCGTCTTTGAAGGTGGTGACTGCTAATACTGGGCCGAAGATTTCTTCTTGGAAAATTCGCATTTTGTTGTTTCCTTTGAAGACTGTTGGCTGGAAATAATACCCCTCTTGCAAGTCGCCTCCTAAGATTTTTCTTTCGCCACCAATCAGGCATTCTGCGCCTTCGGCGTGACCGATTTTGACGTATTCGGTGATTTTTTCCATCTGGTTGATGGAGACTTGCGCGCCGAGGGCGGTTGTCGGATCTAAGGGGTTGTCTTGTTTGATTTGGCGGATGCGATCGATCGCCCTTTCCATGAATCGATCGTAGATTGACTCCTGAATTAAGGCGCGGGAGGGACAGGTGCACACTTCGCCTTGATTGAACGCAAACATGACTAATCCTTCGACTGCTTTGTCGAGGAATTCATCATCTTGGGCGCAGATATCTTCAAAGAAAATGTTGGGGGATTTGCCGCCTAGTTCTAGGGTGACGGGGATGACGTTTTGGGAGGCGTATTGCATGATTAGCCTGCCGGTGGTGGTTTCGCCGGTGAAGGCGACTTTGGCAATCCGGGGACTGGTGGCTAGGGTTTTGCCGATTTCGGCGCCGGGCCCGTTTATGACGTTGATTGTGCCGTCTGGTACTAAGTCGGCGATGATTTCCATCAGTACCAAGATTGAGGCGGGGGTGGGGCCTGCTGGTTTGAGGACGACGCAGTTTCCGGCGGCCAGGGCTGGGGCGAGTTTCCAGGCGGCCATTAATATCGGAAAGTTCCAGGGGATGATTTGTCCGATGACGCCTAGGGGTTCGTGGAAGTGGTAGGCGACGGTGGTTTCGTCGAGTTCGCCTAGAGACCCTTCTTGAGTTCGGATGCAGCTTGCGAAGTAGCGGAAATGGTCGATCGCCAGCGGTATGTCTGCGGCGCGGGTTTCGCGAATTGGTTTACCGTTGTCCCAGGTTTCGGCTATGGCGAGGCGATCGAGGTTTTCTTCGATTCGATCGGCTATTTTGTGTAAAATCCGCGCCCTATCGGCTGGGGAAGTCTTACCCCACTTGTCTTTCGCAGCGTGGGCGGCATCCAGTGCCAATTCTACATCTTCGGCGCTCGATCGGGGGACTTGACAAATTGATTTTCCTGTTATTGGAGAAAGGTTTTCTGAGTATTTCCCTTTCACTGGTGGCACCCACTTGCCGCCGATAAAGTTTTCGTAGCGAGTTTTAAAAATCGACTGACTGCCGGATTGAACTGGTGCTGCTATTACCATTTTCTTACCTAATTAAATTTTATTTTTGCGGACTATCGAAATCTGTTGATTATCAACTATCGTCTATTTTCTGGCACTTGTGTTCTTTAATATACAAAATTTTACATTTTTCAAATATTTGAAATCAAGGTTGTTTTTAGGTTTCGGGGTCTGGCGGGTAGTTAATAAGATTTTTTTTTATTAACCGCAGAGTACGCAGAGTACGCAGAGGAAGAAAAGGAGGAGATCAGAAAAAGATCGTTTTACAAATTATTTAAATCTGCTAATATATAGATATAAACTTGGCAATTTATCAAAACTACCAATCAAATGTCTGCCTTAAAGACTGTTGTTTTTTCTGCTGATATTGAGCCTGGGTCAAAGCATTTAGACGCTGCTAAAATCCGGTGGTTTCAACGCCGGTTGAAAGCTTGGGCCCGGCAGAATTTCCGCGATTTTCCTTGGCGGCGTACCTGCGACCCTTACGCGATTTTGGTGGCGGAGTTGTTGCTGCAAAAGACTGCTGCCGCTACAGTGGCTCCGATTTATCAAGAATTTGTCGATCGATATCCGACTCTCTCGGATTTAGCGGCCGCGCCTGCTGCGGAAGTTGCTAGTTTGTTGCAGCCTTTGGGTCTTTTTTTTCGGGCCCAAAAGCTGCGGGAATCGGTGCTGGTTATCTTAGAACATTATCAGGGAAATGTTCCCCGCACGGAAGCTCAGTTGCTGGAACTTCCCGGAGTTGGCAAGTACATTGCGCGATCCGTTTGCGCTAATGCTTTCGGACAGCCAAAAGCCGTGCTCGATACGAATGTTGCTCGGATTTTGCAGCGTTTTTTTGGGATTGACGGCGGTAAGGTAAAATCGCGTGAAGCGAAGCTATCCCGCAGGGAATCGCCCGAACTTTGGAAAGCCGCAGAACGAGTCGCTCCCAAACAGCAAGTCGGGCCGTGGAATTTAGGACTGCTGGACTTTGGGGCGGCAGTTTGCACTGCAAAAAACCCCCGCTGCAGCGAGTGTCCGCTGCAACGGCAGTGCGAGTACAACATTAGCAGCGAAATCAATTCTCGGCTCATTGCTGAACTCAGTTGACAAATATTCAACCGCATTTGTAGGGGCGGGTTCGCCAACAATCTCTAGCTAAAACCAACAATCTCAAAAACCCGCCCCCACCCAACTGTAAATACAAATGTACCAGCATTCAAAGGAATAAATTTTATCATAAATTTATCCTTCACACCGCCATCTGATATCATTTCCGGTTACACCGTCCGTGATGTTGACGGTTGACGGTTAACAGTGAACAGTCAACAGTCAACCGTCAACAGTGAACTCGAATTTACTATTCCGATGAAGGGCGGATTTGATATGACTACTATTAATTAACTGTGACGCAGCGGGATTTCTATCCGAAATATAGTACCTTTACCCGCTTCAGAAAAACACTTTAACTCTCCTTTGTGCTGCTCTACAATTATCCGATAGCTGAGAGCCAGTCCCAAGGGGATGGTGGGTTCGGCAGGTTTTGCCACCAAAAATGGATCGGAAATTTGCGCTGTGATATCTTTGCTGATTGTCATGTCGTTATCAGCAATCTCAATACGAATCCGCTGAGCATCGACCACCTGAGTGCTAATCAAAATCACAGGCTTAAATTGGATTGATTCCAACTCCTCCAAGTCTTGAGCCGACTCTTCCAAAGCATCGATTACGTGATTGATAATATTCAGAAAAGCTTGATTGAGCAGACCTGCATAACACTCAATCTGTGGCAAATTGCCGAATTCTTTCATCACCTTGATGTCTCGCCTTCCCTCGCGAGCCGGCAAGCGGTGCTGCAACAACAACAGAGTATTTTCTAAACCGTCGGAAACATCGAATAACTGCCAGCCCGATCGATCGCTGCGGGAAAAATCCTGTAGCGACAAGATTAATTGGCGGATGCGATCGCTCCCGGTTCGTATGGAACTCACAATTTTTAATAAATCGTCGAGCACGAATTCCACATCCATATCTTGCTGTTTTTGCAGAATTTTCGGGCCGGGATTGACTAGCTCTTTTTGATACAAGCGCAGCAGTTCAATTAAATCGGTAGCGTAGCTTCGGACGTGAGTTAGATTGCTGTAAATAAAAGTAATTGGGTTGTTAATTTCGTGGGCGATACCAGATACCAATTCGCCTAAACTAGACATTTTTTCACTTTGCAGCATTCGATCGCGCGACAGTTGCAATTCTTGCTGGGCGAGATCCAACTCCGCCCTCAACTCGCGCGCTCGCTTAGACGCCCGCACCCGCCCCAACAATTCCTGCTTAACTATCGGTTTAAACAGAAAATCGTCAAAGGGCGCGTCCAATTCTTGCGCTTCTTCAAAGCGCGAGGCTGTGGTCAGCACAATAAAATAGGCTGTGGCTAATTCTCGATCGGCTTTCACCAGCCGGCACAGATCCAAAAAGTTGATTTGAGGCGAAGTCCCGTCGCAAATTATCACATCCGGCGAAAATTCCCTCGCCAAGTCTAAACCCTCCTTACCGTCGGGAGCGACTCTCACCTGATGTCCCTCCCTCCCCAGCAACTCTTGCACGACTTCAACAGTCACAGCATCCCCGACTATCGCCTGAATCTTTGCCATACTTCTACCAACTGCACAATTACTTTTTAGGATACAACCGCCTCAATTGCGCCGACATATTTAAATTTCCCAAATAGTTCAATCCCACAAAAAACAGCCCATCCCAGTTCCCTCAAACGCCAAAATAGCTCGGTAGAAGGTATAATTTTAGACGAGCCTGCCAAAAAAGCCAAATCTCGCCTTCGTAATTGGGCTTTTACATCACAGCTTTCTGGCGAATGACTGCTGGCAACTCTCCTAAATCTTCCTCAAATTGGGCCCGGAAACAATAAAAAAACTTTAAAATTAATCAATCAATACTTCGGACAGTTTTATGGCCCGCGTCCACAGGCGAGAAACCCGGTTTCTACGAGTTTGGCGACAAGTCACGAGAAATTTACCAAGAAACCCGGTGCGAGCAAGGTTCCGAGTCCGCACAGTTGAACTTAGGTTTTGAGGCAAGTAGTCAGCGTTGTCCTGTGCAGGCATATTGCGCTGGAACCCTCACTCTACTGTTGACTATCAAAAATTATCCGAAGAATTGATCGATAGTATCGTCTAATTAACCTTCTAGGTCAGCGCCTGGGAATGCCAATTACCAACACCACCTCAACTTTGATTCAATCCGAAACACTAGAACTATTAGAATGGCCGCGCCTGTGTCAGCACTTGGCTACCTTCGCTGCGACCAAACTCGGCGTCGCCGCCGCCCTCGAACTCCAAATCCCGGCAACAATAGCTCAAACAGCAGAACTCCAGGCCCAAACTCAGGAAGCTTATCAGTTAGAGAGCCGCGCTGGCGGTGCTTTGAGTTTTGAAGGAATCCAAGACATCGGCACTTCCCTGCAGCGAGCTGAACTCCAAGGTTTGCTCGGCGGCGAAGAATTGCTGGCAATTGCTACTACCCTCGCCGGAGCAAGGCAATTGCGCCGGATAATTGACTTTCAGTCAGATGTGCCGGCGCTCAAAGAACTGGCAGCCCAATTGCGGACTTATCCCGAACTAGAGCAAGAAATCCATCGCTGTATAGACGATCGCGCTCAAGTAGCAGACAGAGCTACTCCTAAATTAGCAGGAATTAGAGTTCAAATGCGACAGTTGCGCGATCGCATTTATCAAATATTGCAGGGGATTTTGCAGCGCCAATCCAACGCCGTACAAGAACAGCTAATTACCCAAAGAAGCGGACGCTTTGTCATTCCCGTCAAAGCTCCCCAAAAAGATGCCATACCGGGCATCGTTCACGACTCCTCGGCCAGCGGCGCCACACTGTACGTAGAACCCCACAGCACAGTCAATCTCAACAACCAAATGCGGCAGTTGCTCCGGCAAGAACAAGCTGAAGAAGAAGCAGTCCGCCGCGCCCTCACGGAGCAAGTCGCAGCAGTAAAACCCGATTTAGACAGATTGTTGGTTGTAGTTACAACTTTAGATTTAGCTGCAGCTAAAGCGCGTTATAGTTTTTGGTTGCAAGCAAATCCGCCGAAATTTATCGAATTGGGAGAGCCAGAATTAGCACCCAAAAATCCCGAAACAGAAGATGAGGAAAAAGAAGAAAAAGAAAATGAGGAAAACTCAGAAAACAGTCAATTATTAATTCGCAACCTGCGATCGCAAATTACCCTGCGCCAGTTGCGCCATCCTTTATTAGTTTGGCAGCAACAGCACGAGCAAGGCTTTCCAGTCGTGCCGATCGATTTAACCATCGCGCCACACATCCGCGTCGTCGCCATCACCGGCCCCAACACGGGCGGCAAAACAGTCACCCTCAAAACCTTGGGCTTGGCAGCTTTAATGGCGAAAGCAGGAATGTTTGTTGCCGCCCGCGAACCCGTAGAATTGCCTTGGTTCGACAATATTTTGGCCGATATTGGTGACGAACAATCTTTGCAGCAAAGTTTGTCTACTTTCTCCGGCCATATCCGCCGCATCAGCCGCATTTTAGAAGTTTTACACAATAAATCGCAGACCCAAAGGGAAGAAAATTCAAACCTTCCAATTACTAATTCCCAACAGCAAGACCGAGAAGCCCCAGATACACAGAACACTGTTTCTGCTGTGCCAATTCTCAAACCTAAATTACAAATTCCCCAACCCGAAATCCCAATTACCAATTCCGAATTACCAATTCCCAAATCTTTAGTCTTGTTAGACGAAGTAGGAGCGGGGACAGACCCCTCAGAAGGCAGTGCATTGGCGATCGCCCTGTTGAAATACCTCGCCCAACATTCCCTATTAACAGTTGCAACTACCCACTTTGGCGAACTCAAAGCCCTCAAATATCAAGACTCCCGCTTTGAAAATGCCTCAGTAGAATTTGACGACAATTCCATGCAGCCAACCTATCGCTTGCTGTGGGGAATTCCCGGACGTTCCAACGCCCTCACCATTGCCAAAAGACTCGGTTTGCTAGCATCCATAGTCGAAGAAGCTCAAACCTATGTCGGGGGAGCCTCTCAAGATGTCAATCAAGTAATTGCTGGACTCGAAGCACAGCGCCGGAAACAGGAAACCAAGGCCAGAGAAGCAACTCAACTGCTACACCAAACCGAAAAACTGCACAGAGAAGTTTCTCAAAAAGCAGCCGCTTTGCAAGAGCGGGAGCGAGAACTAAAAATAGCTCAGGAAGTGGCAGTAAATGAGGCGATAGGGTCGGCAAAATCAGAAATTGCTCAAATCATTCGTCGCTTGCAGTCGGGCAACCAGACGGCTCAAAATGCGCAACAAGCCACAGAAACCTTAAATCAAATTTCCCAAAAACACCTGCCCTCTCGCCAACAACCGGCTAAACCCAAACCGGGTTTTATGCCGAAAGTGGGCGATCGCATCCGCATTCCCAGCTTGGGCCAAACCGCCGAAGTCCTCAGCGGCCCCGACGCTAACGAAGAGTTGAGCGTTCGGTTTGGGATTATGAAAATGACTGTCAAACTCGGAGAAATTGAATCCCTCGACGGTGAAAAACCCGAAACTAAAGCTCAATTAGCCAAGGTAGCAGCCCAAGCACAAGCACTCGCTACCGCTAAAGCTAAGCAAGCAGCGGCGGAACCTGCAAAACCCAATCCCGAAATTGCCATTCGCACTGCTAATAATACGATTGACCTACGGGGCGCGAGAGTCTCAGACGCAGAAATCGAAATAGACAGAGCTCTTTCCAAAGCCATGGAATACGGAGTCCTGTGGATAATTCACGGCAAAGGTACGGGACAGTTGCGGCGCGGCGTTCACGAGTTCCTCGCGAATCACCCGCAGGTTTCCCGCTTTGAACTCGCCAGTCAAAAAGAAGGAGGTGCAGGTGTGACGGTGGTTTATTTGAATTGACACTCCCGGGCCTAAAGCCGAGGGGATTCTTGATTCGCAGAATCAACTTGCCGATGCAGAATTACTTCAACATCGGTAGCGGTCAATTCTCCACAAGCGTTCGGATCTAAAATCCAAGTTCCGGCGTGCCCCACCGTACTCAATCCCCGACTTAGGATGTTTCTAGCTGCGTTCCAGTCACGATCTAATACGCATCCACACCGACAAGCGTGGGTTCGCGTTGATAGACTTTTCTTAACAATTGTTCCGCAGCTAGAGCATTCTTGACTTGTTCCGTTAGCTGGTACGGCAATCGTAATTCTTCCGAATACTTTGCCGAAATACTCCAACCAAATTCGGAACATATACCAAGATGCGTCGTTAATCGATTTTGCTAGACAGTGATTCTTCACCATATTTTTGATCCTCAAGTCTTCGTAGGCTACACAGTCGTTAGACTGGATGACGCATCTTGCCAACTTCACGGCAAAATCTTTACGCTGTCTACTTATTTTGAGGTGGCGCTTTCCTAGAATCACTCTAGCTTTTTTTCTGTTTTCTGAACCTTTGACTCGCTTTGAGAGCCGTCTTTGGGCTTTCTTTAATCGGCGCTCTCCTTTGCCCAGAAAACGCGGATTTTCGACGGCAACGCCATTGGAGTCTGTGTAGAACTCTTTGAGTCCCACATCTAATCCAATAGCATTGCCTGTAACTTCAACCTTCTCGGAACGCTCAACTTGAACGCAAAACTGGATGTAATATCCATCGGCTCGTTTGACTAAGCGCACTCGCTTAATTTGGCTAAGCTGATAGAAATGTAAGTCTCGCGTTCCTTTCAGCTTGAGTTTTCCGATGCCTTTTTTATCGGTAAAAGTGATAGATTTTCGGTCAGTTGCCATCCGCCACCCGGTCGTTTTATATTCGACCGAGCGATTGTCTTTCTGAAACTGCGGAAAACCCTTTTTTCCTGGGATTTTCTTTTTACAGTTGTCGTAGAATCGGGCGATTGCCGACCACGCTCTTTCTGCGCTTGATTGTCGAGCCATGCTGTTGAGTTCATCGCAAAACGTCCATTCTTTAGCTAAAACAGCACTGTACTTATTCAAGTCATACTTGTTGACTTTTTCGTTTTCCATCCAAAAGCGCAATGCTTTGTTACGGATGAATTGCACTGTTCTGATTGCTTCGTCTACAGCCTCAAATTGCTGCTTTTTTCCGTAGGCTTTGAACTCAAAAACTAGCATGACTTCGACCTCATCACGATGTTCCTTATGCTACCAGCATCAGCTTAAGGTTGCCAAAGTTGTTCACAAAGCTTTACATAGTTGCACCCTAGGTCGTAATCCTGAAATCTAATGAAAGATGCTGGGAGGCTTTAGCCTCCTTCTCCCTTTCATCCCCGTGACTTTAGTCCGGGGATGAAAGCTCGCGGGAGACTAAAGTCTCCCAGTCAAATCCTTGCTTCATCAGAAAAAGTGGCATAATTAAGAGTTGATTTCCCACTTGAAAACTGCCTGACTAATGAAAAAAACTCCCTCAAATGAAGTTTTGGTTGGCGACTGTCGTGAAGTGATGAAGACCTTGCCAGAAAATTATATTTCTGCCTGTATCACTGACCCACCTTATAATTATGAATTTATTGGTCATAAATGGGATGACTCAGAAATTCAAAGGCGTATTGAAAGAGTCAATGGCAAGAAAAATAAAACCCTTGTTAAAAACATTCCCTATGGCAGCGGTTTAGCAGGTGGAGTCAGAAACGAAAAATGGTATCAAAGGAATCGTAACAACACTCTGGATTATGAAAAGTGGTGCTTTGAGTGGGGTGAGCAGCTTTTTCGGATCTGCAAACCGGGTGCGACAGTTTTAGTTTTCAACAGCACGCGGACTGTTGCTCACGTACAAGTTGCACTTGAAACTGCTGGTTTCTATGCGAGAGATATTCTTGTTTATAAAAGATCCAGCGGTATCCCTAAGGGTGTCAATATCAAACAACAGTTAGAGAAGAAAGGATATGAAAATCCTGAAAAATGGGATGGTTGGCACAGTTGTCTGAGGAACGAATGGGAAGCAATCTGCGTACTTCAAAAACCACTGGTCAATAATTACTTGGAAACTCTACAGGAGTATGGTACTGGTCTATTTTATACTAAAGATCAGTTCGGTGGTTTTCAGTCCAATATTTTAGAAGGTATACAGCGTGAGAAAACCGAGGAGTTTAACGTCCATTGCACAGTTAAACCAATAGCTCTAATGAGAAAGCTGGTCGAAATCTTTGTACCGCGTTTGGAAAATTCTATTCTAATCGATCCTTTCGCAGGCTCGGGAACTACATTGCTGGCGGCGCAAGAATTTGGCATTAGGTATGTTGGCATTGAAATAGTACCTGACTACATAGAGATTATCAACAAGCGCCTTGATAGTTTCAGCGGTATACAGGGAATTCTCCCACTTTTTCAATAAGAAATGACTTTAAATCAAACCCGCTTATTGTTTGTATAAACTCAAACGAATCGTCCCCAGTGTAAACTTTCCAAGTCCCTACTTTGCACGCTGTAATAGCTGCGGGCAAATTATCTTGTCTAAGAATTAAAAAGACGGGTTCGTAATTAAGATTACGAAGTAGTTCGCCATAAGATTTGAACTTCTTCAGTGTTCCCAAGTCTCCTGAGCCAATACGATATTTTGTATCTATTGCGTACCCATCAACAATCAGATCGCACGGCTCATCGCTTTCAACTTTCAATGCTGGCTTAAAACTACTGCAATATGTTTTACACGTTTCAGTAACTAAGGATTGCCAACACATACCTAACTCTTCCAATATTGCCTATTTTCTTTTTTTTTATTGGAGAAATACCAAGCACATCCATTAAAATATCGTGTTCTTCATTCTCTTCTGCATAAATTTTTTCTGTAAATGATTTTTGGTATCTTGCTAAAATTTGCTCGAGTCTTCTTTCAGTCATCATCAATTACCAGATCGGCTAGACTAACGGATAATGCCTTGGCTATTTTGCTGGCATTAAGTAGCGTTATATTCCTTTCACCTCGTTCAACTGAACCAATATAGGTGCGATGTAATTCAGATAGTTCTGCAAGCTGATCTTGGGAAAGATTTCTGAGCTTTCGGAAATGTCTAACTTTTTTACCAAATTGCTCCGTAATATCCATAGATGGCGCCAGATGAAGCAACGACAACTATAATCTGACAGACTATAAGTAGCGACAGACTATAAGTAGCATTCGAGAACGCTAGGATATTGGCATTGATATAAGTCCCGATAGTTTCAAAGCAGTGATTTGATTTCGGTCACTCTGCGGCGTAGCATGGTTAGGGGTAAAAATCTATGGGTTTTGCCGATCGCGATCGATCTTCCTGGAAACCGCAACTTTTCACCCGCAACTCCGTCCAGCAGATAGGATTGCCGGAATCAAAGCAACGAGCTATGGAGACAAATTAACAGATGTGCTGTTGCCGACAGGCTGCAAAGCTTTCATCACTGCATACTGTTTGATATCCTGCCTCAACCTGTCTTAATTTCCCGTGCTGAAGCCATGCGCTCGACCGTAAAGTCCTCCGCTCCCACAAACGAAAGGGGCCCATCTCCCAACTGGGAAGAATTGACCCGAAAAGCACCAGAACCTACCCAGTTGGACAACATTAAAGCCCAACTGGATTTAGTGCTGTTAGCCCTAGAAGCACTGGCCGAAATAGGCTCAGAAGCGATGCTCAAGGTAGCAGCCGAACTGAATTTAGAGCCAATGGTAGCCGATCGGGTAGCTTTGTGGCGGCTGCGCCAATCTAACCCGCTGCGGAAAGGCCAGGGAGGGCGCAAAAAACTCGATGTGGAGGAAGCTCGATCGCTCGTTTTGATAAGCTGTCATTTGGCCTGTCAGCACCAAGCTTTAATCCGCCGCGCTGTGGCTTTGCTCGAACAAATGGCAGAGCAAAACCGCGAACCTCACACAATCGCTTTGTTGGGAGATTATATTGACAGGTTCAGCAACACTTATGCCTCGCGCATGGAAGATGCAGAAAATTTATCAGCCCGAGAACTAACTAATTTGGCCCTCAAACTCCTGATCGATTTGCTATTTTACAGCAGTCCCGGCGGCCACCGCCGCCTCTGGCTGGCTCTTCTAGACCGCGCTAAAAATTAAACAACAGTCATCAGTCAACAGTCATCAGTCATTAGTCATTAGTCAACAGTCAACAGTCAACAGTAATCAGTCAACAGCCAACAGTCAACAGTCAACAGTTAACAGTCAACAGACTTTCTGCTATGGTTCTCAAACGGTACACGCCCCCCACTTGCACGCTGGAAATTACAGCCAAAAGTTCGCCTCTATCTCGCTGGGCGGGCCAACCCGTGTTTAAATCTTTAAGTTTTGAGCTGCGACTCGACGACCCCAGGCTCCCAGATACCCAACACGTTACCCTTAGGGGCGATCGAATTCAACTCGAAACCCTCCACGAAGCTGTTAGCACCTACGTCCAAAACTTGCTCGGCGAATCCCGCGATTGGGAAAGCAACCTCAACTCTCAAATCGATCGTACCGCAGCAGGCCCAGACTCGCCAGAAGCCGCGGGTAACACCCTCATATTCGATAGAGCCGTCAACACTTCCGAACTAGCAACCTCCGCCCCGAACACTTCCTACCTTCCAGTTCCCCCCCGCTTAGAGCCCCGCGGCTTGCTCGCCCACAACTTGTTTTTAGGCTCTTTGACCGCTGCAGAATCCGGGCCAGTAGTTCCCTTGAGCACCCTGCAACTGTTTGACTTAGCCACAGCACTAGATAACTGCGCCGCCGAAGTGATGGCGCTTCCCAACCTCAACCGCGAGTCCCGACAACCGCTGTCCTCACCCTGGCTCAAGGTGGCAGCATTGCTAGTCGCCAGCGCCGGCCTGACGACAGGAACTATCAAAATGCTCCATCGGCCCGCCACCTCCCCGCAAATCGCCACAGCCCCCGCCGCCGCCCCCGCTCCAGGAAACCCCCCGCTAGCTGCCGGCGTCTCCCCCAGTCCAGTTCCCGCCCTACCGACACCCCCAGCACCAACACCCGCAGCCACACCCGGTTTACCGCCCCTGCCGCCCCCGCCCATCAACACCGGGACTTCCGCCAGCCCCAGCTTGCCCCCCATCGCCCTCGCCCCAACTCCCCCCACCAACAAACCCAGCCCCATCCAGCAGCCACCCCTGCTATTTCCCGCCAACGGCAGCGCACCCAGCGCCCAACAGAGCCCCCCAGCATTACCTCAAGGGCAAACAATCACTATTCCCGCCCCCGAAGAACCGCCCCGGGGCGGTCCCCAAGCACCCGCACCAGTACCCTACCTGCTGCCCCCACTACCGCCCAGACTAGCTCCCGCCGTACCGCCCCCCCTGCCGCCCTCCCTGTCTGCTTCCCGATTTCCCGTTCCCGCGCCGCAACCCTTCCCCCGCCCCATCGAGCCGATTGTCCCCCCCGCCAGTACCGAACTCCCAGCCCTTGAGGACCCTCAACCAACCGCCGAATCCGAGGATAACAACCAGGCCGCGGCGAGCAAAAAAAACAGCACTTTATTTGATACAATTCCTCAGGTTTCAGAAGCTAGAACTTACTTTGAGGAACGCTGGAAGCCTCCTGAAGGAATGGAACAAACTTTGGAATACAGCGTGCTGATCGATGAAAATGGGTCAATTCAAAGTATTGTCCCGATGGGAAAAGCAGCAGCAGATTATATCGATCAAACTAATATGCCATTAGCCGGCGAGCCCTTTGTTTCTCCAGTTTCTAATGGAAAAAACCCTAAAATTCGAGTTGTTTTGAGACCAAACGGTCGAGTACAAACCTTTTTGGAAGAGAGTAATTAAACCCTCTTAAACACATTGTCGAGATGGGAAATCCCGGTTAATTGCTAATCTTAAACAAGTTCAAAAAAAATCAAATTTTAACTGCGGCAGCAGCAGGCAGCGTATTGACATTTACTCGTAGTTGACTGTTGACTGTTGACTGTTGACTGTTGACTTCCAAGCTCTACCTGATAACGCAGATTCGGAGGCTGTGCCTCCAATTTCCCTCCGCAATTGAGGCTCTTCCTCGCTTATATCGCATAGCGAGGCTCGACCTCGAAGTTCAATCTAAAATCTAAAATCTAAAATCTAAAATCGATTGACTGTTGACGGGCGGGTAAAAAAAATGAAAATTGCGCGAATTATTTGTTGGCCACTTGATGAGACTTTACGCCCGACTTTTGAAGCAAGGATTTGATATCATTCCGGCGCAGCCGGAATTGATATTACCCGTGCGGGCAGAGTCACCATTGACACAAGTTGCTGACACTCGTCAACCGGCGCGCATTGCGCACCCTACAAACCTCCTTCTTTCTTCTTCCTTCTTCCTTCTTCCTTCTTCCTTCTTCCTTCTTCCTTCTATATCATCAATACCCTTTTTTTCTATCCCAAACTTCTCCAATCCCATAAAAAACAGCAATCCCGCAAAAACTAAATAAAAAATCTTCAATACTAGCAGTACGATTTGGTAAAATCGCTTGCAGCATTTCTTCCGCAGCAGTGAAAATAGTAAAAATTGCGGGTCCGAAAGGAATTAAATAATTCAACAAATTCATATTTTTTTTGCCAGTTGCTTTATGGCACAAAAAAGATGCTATTCCGTACAAAACAAAGTGGCCGAGTTTGTCATAAGGCGGATGAGCGAGAGGAAAATTGACTAATTTCCCCGTATCTGCTAAGAGCATGATATTGAGAAGAATTAAAAAGTACAAAAAAACACCAACAATCCAGAATTTTTTTGATAACTTCATCTTGTTTTTTGCCAATACCGACTAGAGACAAACTAAGTCCGCGTAACGTGAAACTAATATCGAATCTGGTTAATTACGTATTGTATTTGTAGGCATCTGCCTAGTAGTAGCAGCAGCTCAAATTTAATTTGTTTTCACTGTCAAAACTTGCGGCGGCGACGCATCGGGCGGATAAATAAAATCCACTTCTACAAGTCGCTTTTCTCCCGATTTCATCTCTAGTTTTACCAAAGGTTCCCCCTGCTGTCCCCGCCGCTGGACTAAATGCACGTAGCGAGTTTGAGGCACTTTACTGTCATCAGTATAGCGCACTCTGACCGTCCCCCTAAAAAAAGTTTGAGGTGCCGGAGGTTCTAAAAAACTAAGTCCTCCTGAAGTTAATTTGTCTGTCTTAATAGGAGTTTGAATCGCGACAGTTACAGTTTGATTTTTGCTGGTAGAATTGTACAGCGGCAAGCTGAGATTGTATTGAATTCCGTAATTGCCGTGGGCGCGGTATGCTGTATCTGGGTAGCGGACTAACATCCTCGCACTTTGCACTTGATTTGTGCCCAGCATTCCGCGCGGGAGGGTGCTTAATGGGTAGGAAAATGCTGTTCCGGGTTGGGGAATTGCTAGGTTTAATGTGGCTTGGTTGTCTGAGATAAGTGCTCGCCATTGTGAACCTAATGCTACACCGGAAACTCGGCCGTAAATTACTTGACCTTCGGTGATTTCCGGCGGTGTGGGAGTTCGATCGCGCGGCCCGGCTATATTACCATTGTCTAATAAGTTTTGCCATTCTGTCTGGTCGGGCGATCGCTCGTTTCCCTGTGCGTCAACTCGGGCAAACATCGCCAGACTGGCAACATAGACTATACCATCGCTGCGCAACCGCATCAAGGTCGATCGACCGTTTAGCGGCGGTACCAATCCCCGCACCGGTATCGGATGATTCATCAACAATTGGCTTTTTCCCGGTGGAATAATTAATCCAGGTTCAAAGTCAGCCTGTCTCCTTCCTCTCAGAATATCATTCACAGCGCGACTTCCCGGCCCCGCATAAATATTACTGTTTGAATTATCGACTTGCGGCGGCAATTCAATAAAAGGTGCATCGGGTTGACTGAGATAACTCGCAGCTTGCAATATATCTAATGTTACAGGTTTATTGCCCGGATTATAAACAATTACTCCTTGATACAATGTTCGCAAATCTTCCGGCGAAGGTGCGCGGGCTATGTGGTGGGCAAATATGTCGAAACGTCCTTGAAACGGAAAGTTTAAATGTGCCGCCGGAAATCTTTTACCATCCGGGGGAAATGTCGAAAGTAAAATTCCTTCTTGCAGCACTAATTCGGGACTGTTGCTGTTAAATACTGGTATGTTGTCTAACTGTCCGGGGAGAGGTCGCACTTCTTGGATTTGGACAATTTCTGGAGGTGCGGGAGGGGTTTGGGCTAAGGGGATAATTGATAGGATTGGCAGCATTTTTTGAGGCTTTTCATTTTTGAGATGAGTTTTTTTTACCGCAGAGGGCGCAGAGGGCGCAGAGGAAGAGAGGGAAGAGAAGAGCACGTAAATATTCGTACCATGGCGGGTTTTATACGGAAATTTTGCTCGCTTCTAGCAGATATGGTGATTTTTACCTCGCCCACTGTTGTAATATGTAATTGTAAAATTTGGCTGTGTCTACTTTATCCATTGCTTGAATTTTTCGCCCTCCTATTTTAAGTTTTGTGCGTCCTTGGCTGATACCTTCGGTAATAATTTCTGTTTCCCACTCTCGCAGCTGGTAAAATTCGGGATGCGCTAAATAAGCGGTTGCCAAAATGTCCCAAAAATAGTAATCTTGAGATATTGCTAGGGCATAACACTGTCCTGCCAAGTCGGAAATTGGATATTTGCGCTGTTTTGCTAAGAGATTGGAAAATTCTACAGTCAGCGGTACATTATTCGTGATATCTAAAGGACACATGACAACCGGAATTTGGGTTTGCCAAATTCTCTCGATTGCTATCGGATCCCAGTAAGCATTCCATTCCGCCGACATATCTTGTCCGGGTTCCATATCTTTGCTAACATTGCCGATAACATTGAGGGCCCCTCCCATCCAGACAATTTCTTGAATTTTGCTTTCAATTTCTGGCGCGATATCTAAAGCTTGCGCTACTGTTGTTAACGGCCCCGTTACCATTAATGTGACTGGTACGGCTGCATCCCGCAAAACTCGCACCATAAAGTTTTGTCCGGGTTCTGATATTAACGGCGTGTCAATGGTTCCTTTTTGATTTAGAATGGGAAGTCGATCGCACGCAAAGGAATCTCGCCGAAATAACACCGGAAATGGGTTGAGTCCCCGCACCGTACTCGCCGCCACCGGAACTTCTGAACGCCCCATCAAATCGAGGATTTTGCGCGTTGCACTCACCGCCGGTTGAATGTAGCAGTCCGCAGGAGTTACAATTACTCCCAGAGTTTCCACTTCCTCCATTGTCATCAGCAACACAACTGAGAGATAGTCGTCAACTGCACCGTCGTGATCCATGAGTACAAGTTTTTTCGACATTTTGCTTCCCCGGTGACTGAATTAGTGTAAAGTACAAATATAAAATTATTTATTCCCACAAATACCACTGTCTCAACTATAACAAGCCTAAATCATCTATAAACCCCTCTCTTTCTTATATTCCTTTGTGTCCTAGCGCTTGCGCGCGGCTTCGCCTAACGCGCCGAAAGCGTTCGTAAAAAAAGCCTCATTCACAAATCATTGAGTATTCTATATGACCACAGTATCACCTTACGGCTCTTGGAAATCACCTATTTCTTCCGATTTAATTGTTTCTGGAACTGTCGGACTCGGACAAATTGCTATTGACGGCGATGATATTTACTGGGTTGAGGGAAGGCCTTCGGAAGCGGGAAGAAGCGTCCTCGTGCGGCGCACTCCTGACGGTACAATTAACGACGTGACACCCCATCCTTTTAATGTTCGCACTCGCGTTCACGAATACGGCGGCGCTTCCTTTGCAGTTGCTGGCGGTGTTGTCTATTTTTCTCATTTTGCCGACCAACGTATTTATTCTCAAGCATTAGATTCTCAGCCCCAACCTCTGACACCTGCTGCTAATTCTCGCTATGCAGATGCGATAGTTGACAAGCAGAGAAATCGCCTGATTTGCGTGCGCGAAGACCATGCCGATGAGGGCGAACCTGTCAATACTATTGTTAGCATTAATTTAGATAACGGCGAAGATATTCAAATCTTAACTCAGGGCAATGATTTTTATGCTTCCCCTCGTTTAAGTCCCGACGGTTCTCTACTTTCCTGGATTTGTTGGAACCATCCAAATATGCCGTGGGATGGCACAGAATTGTGGGTGGCACAAATTAATGCTGACGGTTCTTTGGGGGAAAAATACTTAGTTGCTGGCGGGGTTGATGAGTCGATTTTTCAACCGGAATGGTCGCCAGATGGAGTTTTGTATTTTGTTTCTGACAAGTCTAACTGGTGGAATTTCTACCGCTGGCAATCTAGAACCCCCCTCAATTCCCCCTTGGTAAAGGGGGAAGCCGAATTAGAAACCAGCTTGTGCGAAATGGCGGCTGAATTCGGACTTCCCCAGTGGGTTTTTGGAATGTCTACTTATGCCGTTGTCTCGGAAAGCAAAATTATTTGCACCTACACTCAGCAAGGCAAGTGGTATTTAGGGAGTCTCGATTTAACGACTAAGCATTTGACAACAATTGAGACGCCTTACACTGATATTTCGTCGGTCAAAGCGCAGGGACAAATAGTGGTTTTTCTGGCAGGGTCGCCGACTGAATCGACTGCTATTGTACAACTGAATTTAGCAACTAATCAACTAGAAATATTGCGCAAATCGAGCAATTTAAGCATCAATCCTGGTTATCTTTCTGTACCGGAACCTATCGAGTTTCCCACGGAAAACAATTTGACTGCTTTCGGTTTCTTCTATCCCCCGAAAAATCAAGATTTCGCAGCACCTGCAGGTGAAAAACCGCCGCTTGTCGTCAAAAGTCACGGCGGCCCAACTGCTGCTACTTCTAGCAGCATGAATTTGAAAATTCAATATTGGACGAGTCGCGGTTTTGCTGTACTCGATGTTAATTACGGCGGCAGCACTGGTTACGGCCGAGAATACAGAAAAAGACTGCAAGATAGTTGGGGAATTGTCGATGTTGACGACTGCGCTAACGGTGCTAAATATTTAGCTCAAAAAGGTTTAGTTGATGGCGAAAGAATGGCGATCGCCGGAGGCAGTGCAGGGGGGTACACTACTCTGTGCGCTCTTACTTTCCGCGATGTGTTTAAGGCCGGTGCGAGCTATTATGGAGTTAGCGATTTGGAAGCTTTGGCAACGGATACTCACAAATTTGAAGCGCGCTATCTGGATGGATTAATCGGGCTTTATCCTGAAAGAAAAGATTTGTATGTGGCTCGTTCGCCGATTCATTCCGCCGAACGTTTATCTTGTCCCGTTATCTTTTTTCAAGGATTAGAAGATAAAGTGGTGCCGCCCAATCAAGCGGAAATGATGGTAGACATATTGAAAGCTAAAGGTTTGCCGGTGGCTTATGTTGCTTATGAAGGGGAACAGCACGGTTTTCGCCGCGCTGAAAATATCAAAAGAACTCTTGACGGCGAATTTTATTTCTATTCCCGGGTGTTTAAGTTTGAGTTAGCTGAACCTGTGGAGGAAGTGCCGATTTATAATCTTTAGAAGAAATTAAGTTGGCAGTTGCTCTGTCTTGGCTAAAACCAAACTGCAAGTGGTAGCATAATTCGTACATATTGAATGTGATTTCGTTCACAAAATTTGCTTTTAACTATCACACTTTTTTGCTGTTTATGGTCACCGCTTTTAAGGCGATCGCACGCTAAAATCTGAATGTGCGATCGGCATAGGCTACCGCAAAACGTCCGATCGCGCTATCTTCGAGTGAGAGAGTCAATTACTATGCAAAGTCCTGTCAATCTGATTCCATCTGCTTTGGGCGAGCTGTTTGCCGAAGTGAATCATAATGGCTATATTACTCTAGCCGATCGCTACGGTCTGATGGCTGCTATTTTTGACGAAACTTTGAGTGAGGAAGACAAACGCTCGATAGATAGGCTGCTGCGCTCTGTGTGCCGGGGAAAGATCAAATTAGTTAACGAATTGTCTATGATCAGGTAAGTGCGGATAATTTCGTTGACTCTAATTTTAAAAATCTCAACAATGAAAAAAAGTCCTAATTGTATCGTAATTGGGACTTCGAGCGAGGAAACTCCTTTTAATTTTTCATAGACTTAGCACTAAGGCAAAAATCAGGTTTGGCGCGCGACTTTATAGCGGTAGGGTGCGCAGGGCGCACCTTACATATAGAAGTTTTGCCTAAGTGCTCCACAAGTTTAATGTGCCGACATAGCTGTAGCCAACTGCAACTTGCTCACACTTTCTTCAGGCTGAACATCCATCTGATAGCTGAGTGCCGCAGGAATCCCGAGCACGCAGCACGGAAAATCATTGCCTAGTTCCCTAACCAGCGAGTGGTTGCCGGAATCGCAGCCCAAGAACAGTAAATTTGCTGATTCTAATTCAACCACATTTCTCAGTTCTGTAGCAACCCGCCCGATGCGCAAATGAGCTTTGAATAAACCGCGCCATTCCTCAGCCAAACAGCGCGCTTGCCACAGCAACCTATCTGCTACCTCGTACTCATTATTTTGACCAAAAATTGCTGGGAAATAAGGCGGCTCAATCCAATTTTTTCGCTGCGATAATGATGAGATTTCTGTCGGAGGTAAAGCGATCGCAGGCGCTGCACAATTCAGAACAAATGTTTCTTCTAAATCCGACACTTTCGCCTTGGCAGCCAAGGCATTTGCCACAGCAAATTTGCCAGTATCTTCGCCGTAAGTTTTGGGCGCTTCGTCAATCACGTAGACGACTTGAACTGTGACTTCTTGAGTTGTTACTAAACGAGTTTGATGTGCAATCCAAAGGGTAATGTCCAGAGCTGTTTGACTTTTGGGAGAACTGTTGTAACCAACAATAAAATTGATTGTTTTTGCCTGTTTTGTAGCTTTTGATTTCTTAGCACTTTGCCCTTGTGGCTCCGGCAGCAACACCATTTCTTCTGCTAAGTTTTGGTATCCCAATGCACTTTCAAAACGTGCTAACATTGTTTTGAGATTCACAGGCTTGACCTCTCTTAAGTAAATTGTTTTGTCTGTCCGTCGGGCGTTATTCGTCTTGGGTAAAGTAGCGATCGAGAAAATTCAAAGCATAGTTGCGCAGTTCGTAATAATCCTGAGATTCCCGCAACTCCTGGCGATCGCGCGGGTGCGCAAAGGGCACTGACAAAATTTCACCTATCGTCGCAGCCGGACCGTTTGTCATCAGCACAATGCGATCGGACATATATATAGCTTCATCCACATCGTGAGTAATCATCATTGCAGCTTGTCTGCGATTTTCCCAGATATCCAGCACCTGTTTCTGCAACTTGCCGCGAGTCAGAGCATCCAGCGCTCCAAACGGTTCGTCCATTAATAACATTTTCGGTCTAATCGCCAAAGCTCGCGCAATCCCAACCCGCTGTTTCATGCCTCCTGAAATTTCATCTGGATATTTGTCGGCTGCTGCTGTTAAGTTTACCATTGCTAGGTGTTCGTTGACAAGACTAATCTTCTCGGAACGGCTGAGACTTTGCAAAACTTCATCAACTGCCAGCCGAATATTTTCCCGCACCGTCAGCCAAGGCAGCAATCCGTAGTGCTGAAATACCATCATGCGATCGGCTCCCGGTTTGCGAATTTCTTTTCCTTCCAGTGTCACCAGTCCGTCGCTCTGTCTTTCCAAACCTGCCACTATTTTTAGCAGCGTTGATTTGCCACAGCCAGAGTGACCGATTACCGAAATAAATTCGTTTTCTCCAATACTTAAATTGATATTTTCCAAGACGCTAAATTCTGTACCGTCACCATTTTTGTAAGACTTGAACAAATTCTCTATTTCCAGAAATAGACGATCGCTCTTGACGGAATTTTTGGGACTGGTAGAAGTAGAGGTGTATTGACTCACGGTATTCTCCTAAAAAGTAGTAAAGTGTTAATTGACTTTTCTGGCTATTGCCTAAATCCTAAAATTGGGCAGTCGGTTTCAACCGACTTTAGCTATTAGCCAGGGACTTAAGTCCCTGGCGGGACATTAGGAAAAGCGCAACATCTCAAACATTAAGACTGAAAAAAAGACTGAGGGCGGTTGGCTCGAATTTCAAAACTCTTCAAATAACCCACCAGATCGCTAGGATCGAATGCCTTTTTATCAATGAAATGTTCTGCAGGTTCCACTTTGTAATCCTCCTGGGGACAATCGATTCCCATTTCGGCAACAATCTTGCGGTAAAGGTCGGTTCTCCAAGCTTTTTTAGCTAATTCCTCAGCATTTTTTGGCACTTCCTTAATCTGTCCCCAGCGCGCGGCTTGAGTCATCAACCACAGACTTTGAGACTGCCACATAAATGTTGAATGATTTCCCGGTATTTGAGGCAAATTATTAGGAATGTCATAGAAAATAGTTGCATCGGACGATTGTAGGGTGCGGTCTTTTCCGTCAAACCCTCCATAGTTGTAGTCGCCAACTATTGCCGGTCGCGTAAATTTGTCGATCGCCCCTTTTTTCGGTTTCGCCCCCGTAAACGACCGCTCAGTCAGCAGCGCCGATATTTCACTGCGATTTTCCGGCTTGCTGCAATACTGACAAGCTTCCACCATTGCCTTAACTAGCGAGGAATAAGTCTTCGGATTTTCCTCAATGAAAGATTGCATTACTCCCAAAAGGCGATCGGGATGTCCCAGCCAAACTTCTTTGCCTTGCACGAAGGTAAAACCCACTCCCAAATTGCCTTGAATTGCCCGCGTATTCCAAGGTTCGGCTACCATGTAAGCCTGCATGGCGCCAATCCTGATGTTTGTTACCATCTGCGGCGGCGGCACAATAATTACCCGAAATTCTTTGAACGGATCGACACCGGCAGCCGCCGATATGTAGCGGACAAAGTATTCGTAAATCGCAGAACTCAGAACCACTGCCCAAACCCTGTTTTCCGCTGGCTGACTGTCAAAAAAGGCTCGAAATTGTTTGCCAAATTCTTCCAAATTGCCGCTGTATTCGTGCCACGGGCGCAAACCGAAATCCCACATAGCTTTGTTCATGGTCATGGCGTTGCCGTGGCGGTGAATTGTCATTGCCGCGCACAGGGGTGCGTGCCGCGCTCCTTCGGCGCCAATTCGGGCGTTTGTGACGGCGCCGGATACGACTGGGGAGGCGTCGAGGCGGCCGAAGATGATGCCGTCGCGGGAGGTTGCCCAGCTTGCTTCGCGGTTGAGTCGGACGTTTAAACCGTATTTGCGGAAAAAGCCTTTTTTCCAGGCGATCGCAAATGGCGCACAATCGTTAACCGGCACGTATCCTACGGTTAAATTTGGTTTTTCTAAGGTTCGGGAATCGACGATCGGCTTTACGGCTGAGGCTTCTTCTGTGAGTCCTTTTGCCGATCGATCCGCGCTAATTGCACAACCAGATAAAGCCATTCCCGCCGCCGCCATTCCGATTCCTTGCAAAAACTCTCGGCGGTTCCATTCATTGGAAAAGTTGTCACTCATACCATTTTAGTTTTTAGATTGGCAATGACTAATAGACGAGCTATTGCATAAATCTTTGCTCGATAGAGCAACCGCAGATTTAAGGCAGATAAACACAGATAAACGCAGATAATTTCAAGAGATGAGGATGACTGATGACTGATGATTAATGGCTCTTGATCGATCTATGCGTTA
Organism: Microcoleus sp. AR_TQ3_B6; assembly: GCF_036702785.1. Lineage (NCBI taxonomy): Bacteria > Bacillati > Cyanobacteriota > Cyanophyceae > Oscillatoriales > Microcoleaceae > Microcoleus > Microcoleus sp. AR_TQ3_B6. The sequence continues at coordinate 56,662 of NZ_JAUBVJ010000019.1, forward strand.
CTAATTCCTGAACTTTGTCCACTGCAGCGTCGAGCAACAATCCAGTTAAGCCGATTACAAACACCGCTAAAAATACTGAACTCAGATTCAAACGGCTCCACTCATCCCAGACAAAAAAGCCAATTCCTACACCGCCTGTGAGCATTTCCACGGCCACAATCACCAGCCAAGCAATCCCCAAACTAATCCGCAAACCTGTAAATATGTATGGCAAACTCGCCGGCCAAATTATCTTGGTAATCCGCCTCCAGCGCGGCATTTCTAACACTCGCGCCACATCCAGATAATCCTGGGAAACGCTAGAAACTCCCAAAGCTGTGTTGATAATTGTCGGCCACAAGGACGTGATGAATATGACAAAAATTGCTGACGGCTCTGCTAAATTAAAAATTGATAGAGCTATGGGCAGCCAAGCTAGCGGGGACACCGGTTTGAAGATTTGAATCAGCGGATTGAGCGCCATCATTGCCGGTTTCGACATCCCGATGAGAAATCCCAGGGGAATCGCAACTGCTGCACCCAAGAAAAATCCCACCAACACCCGGCGCAAACTCGCTAGCAGCAGCCAGCCAATGCCTAAATCTCCAGGCCCGCGCTGGTAAAATGGATGCAATATGTAATCAAAATTAGCTATTAATGCCTGATACGGAGTGGGTATCAAATCGCTGTTGAAGCTGGCAACAATCCACCACAAGCCAAGAATTCCTAAAAAACCCGCAGCAGGTAACAAAACAGCATCTCGGATCACCACGGGTTTTACACGCTTCCACGCTGCAACTCCTGCAAGTGCGATCGCAGATAAATTAAGCTGTATTAACATTTCAATCTCCTTCAGAGTCAGGGCAGGTACAAGAATCTTGAACAATACCAACCTGAGACACTGACGAAGCCAAACTATCTTTTTCAGAAATTTGGCTTTTCAGTCTCTTCTCAATGCCTGCGAAGTTAGCTGACGGGCTAGGACTGAGAGATGTCCTTCTCCTGAGATTTCAAAATCACAAATTACACTCTAATTTGGCAATTTTTAATTTTGCTTTTTAATTCTGTAGAGATTCGCCCCGAAAATTGGTTCCTCCGCTCCAACCACACGCTTGGTTTGAGCGCGCCCTGCTGGATTAGGCTTGACTTTTTAAGCCAATTTCACTTAAGCTAGCACGAACGTGGAAATTTGTCAATACTTTTTTAGAAATAGCTATTGGCGATCGGCGAAGCTCAAAAGTTGAGAGAAAATTCAAAAAGTTAATTGTTAACAACCAGCCGGGAAGTCCCTCGGTATATTTAGAGGGGATTAATCTGAGCGCTGCGCGAAGTACCCCGAATAAATTACCGTAGGGATCTCCAGAAGCGTCGGGTGTCGCGGACGGAAACCGACAATTAGACATTGCGAGTACCTTTAATTTTGATGTACTTTCTCAACATTAAATCAAAAGAAATGGTACATTAAGGTAGGTCGAAAAAAGGAAGTTAAAAAATGCAACTCACGTACAAATACCGCCTCAAACCCACAAAAGCCCAACTAACAACTATTGTGGCTCATTTAGAACTCTGCCGTCGGCAGTACAACTACCGATTCGGCGAAAGATTTAGGTGGTGGGAAGCAACGAGAACACCTATCAACGCCTGCCCATTGATTGTTTCGATAGTCCCGATTGAGGAAATTTATCAAAATATTCCCTTAACTAGGGTGCAAACTAGGGACGGCAGAAAAAAGGATGAGTCAGGCAATTCTTTGACTAAGAAAGGTGATGTTTTATCGAACCTTGAAGGCGGATATGTACAGTGGCAAACGATACAACTTGCCGACCTAAAAAACACCAAAAAACTATTTCATGACTACAAAGCGTTGGATTCTCAGGTTTTGCAAGATGTCGTCAACAGAGTTGAAACTTCCTTTTCAAATTTCACCACGCCCGATAAAAACGGCAATCGTAGAGGGAAGCCCAGATTCAAAGGGCTTCACTACTACAAATCCTTCACTTATCCTCAACTAGATAACTTAGATATTGTCAAGGACGAGCAAGATAGGATTTGTATTAGTCTCGCCAAAATAGGTCAAGTGCCTATGGTTTTCCACCGTCCAATACCAACAAAGTTCAAAGTTAAGACGGGTACAGTTATCCCAGAAGCGGATGGGTGGTATATTTCCCTGACGCTAGAAGATAAAACGGTTCCCGTAACGGTTGCAGAAATTCAACCGACGGTCGAAAATACTGTTGGTATTGATTTGGGAATAACCAATTACGTTTACCTATCCAATGGCGAAAGGGTTGAGAATCCTAGGTTTTTAAGGAAGTCGGCCCAGAAATTAGCAAGACTTCAAGCGAAGTTAGCTAATAGAGTTAAGGGTTCTAAGCCTTGGAAAGTTATCAAGGACAAGATTTCCCAACTCCATCAGTTCGTAGCTAGAGCTAGATTAGATTTTCAATTCAAAACTGCACATGAGTTACTTAGCAAGTGTGAAGTTTTAGTTGTTGAAGACTTGAGTGTTAAAAATCTAACTAGACGCGCCCAGCCTAAAACTGACATTGAGAATGGCAATTTGGTTTATTTGCCGAACGGCCAGTCAGCAAAAAGTGGCTTGAACAAATCGATGCTTGATGCTGCTCACGGACAATTCGCCAGCGTTCTCAAATATGTTGCTTGGAAGTTAGGTAAAACTGTTCTATTTGTTGACCCCAAAGGAACTTCTCAACATTGCTGGGATTGCCTCAACAAAGTTCCGAAAGAATTATCAGATCGGTGGCATTCTTGTCTGTGTGGAGAATCCTTGGATCGAGATGAAAATTCAGCCAAACTTATAAAGAAGATTGGATTGAGTTACGAAAGTGGCGGGGGAACTCCGTCACTCAAAAAAGCCTTTGAAAAAAAGGAAAAAGAAGCCTGCGGTCTAACTGTACTCAGTTGACCGTCAGGTTAGTTCACACTAACCTAGAGATATAAAATTCGATCGCTGATTTGATTTATATATTAAGGGCCATGATAGATTTTAGCCAAGCTCTACAAGATAAAATTGATATAATTGTCCAAAACTGGATCGAAGCTGTTCGCGCCGACGAGCAAATCGAAAGCGCCAAGCAACTCACCTATACTTCCGTGCGCGACAGCCTTCCCATCGTACTGCAAGCGATCGTAACTATGCTGTCGGAATCAGAAGAAAGCGACATTCGGACACTCATAGAAGAAAGTTTAGACCACGGGAGTGTCAGGGCAAAACAAGGCTACGATGCCGAAGAAATTGCGCGGGAATACCGCTTGCTGCGGAGGGTAATTTTCGATGCTTTGGAGCCAGAATTGCTAAAAGGCTCAGCCGCTGAAGTCAGCCGAGCTTACCGCTTAATTGACAGTGCCCTCGACGAAGTAATTGCTGACTGTTTCAAAACCTATACCCAGGCAAGATTCCAAGAACTACAGGAGTTGCAAAACCAATTGCAACTTACAAATCAAGAGCTGACTCGCTTAGTTCGCGCCAGTCAAGATAATCTATCTCACTTAGCTCACGAATTGAAAACTCCCCTCACCTCTATTATTGGTTACTCAGAATTGTTTTTGCGCCAAAGAAACAATCCTGGACTTAAAGATTCTGTTCCCAATTTGGCACATATTGATAAAGTCCTCAGCAACGGCAGACGCTTACTTAGATTAATTAACGATACTCTCGAAATCACGCGGTACGACGCGGGACGCATAAAATTGCAGCTAACTGCGACAAATGTGCGATCGGCGATCGGCACTGTTGTCCAAATAATCGAGCCTTTGGCGAAAGAAAAAAATTTAGAGCTCGTCGTTGAGTGCGATCCGGTTCTCGATCGAGTTATGACAGATTACTTGCGCTTGCAGCAAATTATCACCAACTTGGCGAGCAACGCCATTCGCTACACCCAAGCTGGTACTATTACCATAAAAACCCAATTATTGTCAGACAAACATTGGAGTATCTGCATCGCGGATACAGGAATTGGCATTGCTTCAGAAGACTGCGATCGGATTTTTATGCCCTATTTTCGGGCAGACAACTCCCAGGGAGCTTACATTCCGGACAGTACCGGCTTAGGGCTAGCAATTGTCGCTCGATTAGTCAACCTCTTGCAAGGTAAAATCGAATTAGTTTCTGAAGTAGGGGTTGGCTCTTCCTTCACTGTAATTTTCCCCTTGGAATTGGAGGGATTTGAGATTCAGGACTGACTTCAACCTCTATATGTAGGCTACGCCCTAAGCACCTTACCCCTTCTTTACTTCTCTAGCAACAAAAGTAATGACTAATGACTAATGACTAATGACTAATGACTGATGACTGATGACTTCTTCAAATCAGAAACCGAATAGTTACATAAACAGCCGCACTTATTAATTGCAGCGCCATCACAGGAAGCCCGTAACGCAGAAAAGTTTTAAAAGAAATCCGGCGCCCGTGCAGTTCAGAAATTCCCGCCGCCACTATATTGGAAGAAGCTCCTACCAAAGTGCCGTTTCCACCTAAAGTTGCTCCGTACATCATCGCATAAAACAGGGGCAGCACAGCAGGTGGAAACTGCCCTGCAAAATCCGGAGCCAGCACCTCTGTCGGTGCGATCCCGATATTGACAACATACTGTTTTAGCAGCGGCACCATCGCCACTACCAGCGGAATATTTGGCACCACGCTCGACATCAAACCCACAAAAAATAACAAAACTAAAGAACCAAGAAAAATATTTTTACCTAAAATAACTGCTAATATTCCAGATATATTGCCGATTACTCCGGTCTTTTCCAAACCGCCAATCAGCACAAAGATAGACATAAAAAATAGCAGGGTGCTCCAATCTAAATCCCGCAAAATATTATTAACAGAATCAAGTTGGGAATGGTGAGCTAAAAGCATTGCCAAAGCAGCCCCCAACAAAGCAACGGCTGCCGGTGAAATAGGCACGGGCAGAGTCTCTCCTATGACAAAAAAGGTCAGCACGAAAGCTATAATTAAGCCGCCTACTGCTAAAACTCGGGGGTGATTGATTTTTGGGTGCGGCAAATGTTCCAAATCGTCTAAGTTTTTGTGCCAAATTTCCCTCCACAGCCAAGGCAACATAACTAATATAACTGCTACGGCAATTACCCCGCCCAAACTTAACTTTACCAGGTAATCTGCAAAGCTCATGTTAATAGCATCGCCGACAATGAATGTCGCTGGATCGCCCACGATTGTCAGCAGTCCCGAACTGTTAGCTACAAATACCATTAAAATCAGTAACGGCACAAAATCTACACCGACTTCTTCTGCCATTGGCGGAATTAATGGTGCTAGCAGCATGACTGTCGTGGCATTGGGCAAAACTGCACAAATTGGCGTAGTAATGGCGACTATACCTAGCAAGAGATTTTTGCCTTTGCCTTTAGCCAAAAGCACCATTTGAGTTGCCAAATAGTCGAATACTTTGGTAGGCTCAAAGGCTCTCACCATTACCATGACTCCGAAGAATAACCCCAGCGTGGCGTGACTCCGAGCGATATATTCGATCGCATTGTTTAACGTCATCACGTGGGTAAAAACCAGAATCACCGCTCCCAGAAATGCCGCAACTGTAAGGTGTATCCATTCTGTAATTATTAAGAAAACTACACATATAAATGTTGCCGTAGCGATCGCAGCTTGCACGTTTTCCATTTAGTCCCCTGAAAAATTTTAAATTTTAAATTTTAAATTTAAGATATTTATTGCCATAAAATTATACTACTTTATGGCTCTTTTGTCAATAAGTTTAAGTGCTGGTTTGGGCAGCAACAAGCTGGGAGCGAGCGCTCGACACAGATCCAGCACAGGAAAAAAAATCACCTCAAAACTACTTCTTTTGGCAGGGTCGCGATCGCCGGAAGTTTGGTATGGCGATCGGGCGATCGCTCAACTACAATGAAGCATGGGCAATATCTGCCAAACTCAACCCCCACGCAGAAATCATGGACTATAGCCAAGTGCTCGCCGAAAAAACCGATACTATCGTCAAACACTGGATTGAAGCAGTACGCTTGGATCGGAAAATTGAAACGGCTGACGCCTTAACGCAATCAGCGATCGAAAATCACATACCTCACTTGCTGGCGGCGATGACCACAGTGCTTTCCCAATATCAAAGCAACGACATAAAAGTAATAATTGAAGCCAGTTTAGATCACGGATTTCTCAGAGCGGAACAAGGCTACGACGCAGCAGAAGTAGCCCGGGAATACCACTTATTGCGTCAAGTAATATTCTCCCAATTAGAAGCTGAATTGCTAGCAGGAACCACCGCCGACGTATTCAGAGCTTTTCGGCTGATAGATGCCGTAATAGACGAAGCAATTGCCCAGTGTTTCAACAGCTACGTCGCTCAGAGGCTGCAGGAACTTCAACAAATTCAAACTCAGTTACAACTCACCAATCAAGAACTCTCTCGCCTTGTCAGCGTCAATCAAGAAAACGTCTACCATTTGGCTCACGAACTCAAAACTCCTCTCAACTCAATTATTGGTTATTCCGAACTATTTCTGCGAAAAGAAAAATGGCAATCTGAAGTCAAAGATACCCTCCCCGGCATCGAACACATCGAGCGAGTATTGCGTAACGGCAGACAGTTGCTGCGCATGATTAATGACACACTAGAACTTTCTCGCGCTAATGCCGGAAAAATTAAACTTAACCTGCAGCGAACTAATGTACAATCTGTAATTAACACCGTAGTAGAAATGATGCAGCCAATTGCTGATGCTAAAGGACTCAAGCTCGCTGTTACCAGCGACTGCGCCCCAACACAAGTAATCGCCGACGGACAGCGGCTGCAACAAATTATGATCAACCTGCTGAGCAATGCCATTCGCTATACAGAATCTGGTAGGATTGAATTAAGTTGCCGCCGTGATGGAGAAGCAAATTGGGCGATCGCAATTACAGATACTGGCATTGGCATCGCCCCCGAAGATACAAAGCGCATCTTTGACCCCTTCTTTCAAGCAGGAGAAGCCGGCAAACAGCTCTTTCCCGCCGAAAGCACCGGGCTGGGATTAGCAATAGTATCGCGGCTCGTCTCGCTGCTGCAAGGCAAAATCGAACTAGTATCAGAAATAGGAGTCGGCTCAACTTTTACCGTGATTCTGCCCGTAGAAGTTAAAATTTTGCAAGAAGTAATTTAAAAGTTAAGAATTGTGAGTTATAAATCCCAGTTCTTAATTCACAACTCATAACTCTTAACCCATAACTCCGCAATTGCTTCAGTTATCATACTGTCGCTATTGCACCGCAGCTACTTTGAAGTATGAGCAAACACCTGCCTGCTATCTTCTAAACAAGCCATCTACAAGAGACGATATCGAACTAACTAACCAGATAAAAGCACTTGCCAGGAAAATGTTCTCTCTAAGTTCTCTTCGATCGAGCCTGTAACTCGAACCCCGTCCCCCTCTACCTGCCCCGTCGCGCTCTAAGTCATAAATGACCTTTTCTGCGTACCATCTCTCAGACTTTCCGGGATACCTTTCTCTAGCATGATTCAGCAGTCGTTTGGCTAAAGCTTTGTTTCCTTTGACAGCTTGCAACAAGTTTCTATCTATCCCTTCTGTGTCCTGGGAATCGCGCCATATAAAAAAAGCGATAATAGCAATTGCTACTAACAGACTTATTGTTAGTATGGGTTTCACAGCTTATTATTTATTAAAGGACCCTATGATTCTATTTGATAATTTGATTTTGTGACAAGATGCCAGCCGGATAATATACAATTTTTAACATTGTTGAGTCCGGAGAGCTTTATAATACTAAATCGTACTGTATCGTACTGTACAAAAAAGTATTGGTCAGAAACGCGATCGCATCCTACTGGTAGTATGATAAGTATATCAAAGCCTCTTTAACAGAACATTATTTCGATGTCCGCCCTCTACGCAACCCCTACCGTGACAGCATTTCCCCTAACAGCCGTTGTTGGACAAGAAGCAATCAAACTAGCCCTACTTTTAGCAGCAGTCGATCCCGGATTGGGAGGAGTTGCGATCGCAGGTCGCCGCGGCACCGCCAAATCAGTCATGGCCCGCGCCTTGCATTCCTTATTGCCGCCAATTGAAATTATCAAAGACTCTTTTTGCAACGCCGATCCTCAAGAACTTATTGTGGAACAGGCATCTTGCTTGAAGGCCGAAAATAGCGAGCCAGATGCCCACACCACAAATACTAATCTCACCACCGAAATTATTCCCACACCCTTCATCCAAATTCCTTTGGGTGTAACCGAAGACCGACTCTTAGGTTCCGTCGATGTGGAACAATCAGTAAAATTCGGCCAAACCGTATTTCAACCAGGACTCTTAGCCCAAGCAAATCGAGGCGTACTTTATGTAGACGAAATTAACCTCCTTGATGACAACATTTCCAACCAATTGCTAACAGTATTAACCGAAGGGCGCAACCAAATAGAACGCGAAGGCATTAGCTTCCAACACCCCTGCAAACCTCTATTTATTGCCACCTACAACCCCGAAGAAGGGCCGCTCAGAGAACATTTGCTCGATCGCATCGCGATCGTACTTTCAGCCGACGCAGCACTCGAACTAGAAGAAAGAGTCTATGCAGTAGAACAAGCTTTATCCTACTCCAGCTCACCCCAACAATTTCTCAATCAATACGCCGAAGACACTGACAACCTCAAAACCCAAATTATCCTAGCCAGAGAATGGCTCAAAGATGTCAGCATTAAACGGGAACAAATTGCCTACCTAGTAGAAGAAGCCATCCGGGGTGGCGTTCAAGGACACCGCGCCGAAATATTCTCCGTCCGCGTAGCCATTGCCGCCGCCGCCATCGAGGGACGCACAGAAGTTAACGCCGAAGACCTGCGCCGCGCCGTAGAATTAGTCATCGTACCCCGCGCCACCATCATCCAAACTCCCCCAGACGAAAACTCTCCTCCTCCTCCCCCCCCACCGCCTCCCCAAAAGCAGTCAGAACAAGAACAAGACGAACCAGAAAACCAGCAAGAAGACGAAGAAGACCAAGAGGATGAAGACAACCCAGAACCTCAAGAAGAACCAGAAAAAGATACCATTCCCGAAGAATTTCTCTTCGATCCCGAAGGCGTAATTCTCGACCCCAGCGTGCTTTTCTTCGCCCAAGCCGCCAACCGCCAAGGCAAATCGGGCAGCAGAAGCACCATTTTCTCCGAAGATAGAGGCCGTTACGTCAAGCCAGTATTGCCCAAAGGCCCCGTCCGCCGCATCGCCGTTGACGCCACCCTCAGAGCCGCCGCACCCTACCAAAAAGCCCGTCGCGACAGGAATTCCCTCCCCCCCCAACCCCCCCTTGCTTCGGGGGGACAAGGGGGGGTTGAGCGCCGTGTATTTGTCGAACAGGGAGACATTCGGGCGAAGCGCTTGGCCAGAAAAGCTGGAGCTTTAGTCGTCTTTGTCGTCGATGCCTCCGGTTCTATGGCCCTCAACCGGATGCAGTCGGCCAAAGGTGCAGTCATGCAGCTACTCACAGAAGCTTATCAAAGCCGCGACCAAGTTGCTCTCATTCCCTTTCGGGGAGAACAAGCAGAAGTGCTGCTACCGCCGACTCGCTCGATAGCGTTGGCCCGCAAACGTTTGGAACGGTTGCCCTGCGGCGGCGGTTCCCCCCTCGCCCACGGTTTGACTCAAGCCGTGCGCGTGGGAGTCAACGCGCGGCAGTCTGGAGATATCGGTCAAGTTGCGATTGTCGCCATTACCGACGGACGCGGTAATATTCCTTTGGCTCGTTCTTTGGGCGAACCGATTTTAGATGGAGAAAAGCCTGATATTAAGAAGGAATTGTTAGAAATTGCTGCCAAAATTCGTGGGTTGGGAATGCAGTTGCTGGTGATTGATACCGAGAGCAAGTTTATTTCGACTGGCTTTGCGAAGGAATTGGCCAAGACTTCTGGAGGGAAATACTATCACTTGCCGAAAGCTACCGAACAGTCGATCGCAGCTATGACTAAAAATGCTCTGCGCGACGCGATCGGCTAACATCCTGATACCCGCATTTATCTGCGTTTATCCGCGTTTATCTGCGGTTAAAAATCCCAAAATTAGACTTTTTGCCAAAAGTCTAATTTTTAATTCTCACTCTCCGGCGAGTCACCGCCAGCGAACCCGCCACTAAACCCAACCCTACCACCGTAGAAGACTCAGGAATTCTCATCGGCAGCACCCGTGTTACCCTTCCGGGCCTCGGGCTTGGAGAAGTTGTACCTTGGGGGAGTTGAGCGATATTAGTCAGCAGCAAATTTTCTAAACCCTGCCCTGAAGCTGCGGTAGAAACGGCTGGGACATTAGCTGCAACGGCAGCTTGACCGCCGGACATAACGGCGGCAGCCAGTAAAATTCCGGTTGCATGTGGCAATAATTTGCGCTCAAAAAAGGTGTGCATGGGAGATTACCTATTTAGCATTTTGTCGCTCAAACTCGATCTATTTATTAATTTCCTGGGCATTCTCTGTCTGAGCTACCTTAGCAATTAACCGAACCGATTTTAGATTTTAGATTTTAGATTTTAGATTTTAGATTATTGGAGTTTCTGAGCCCTAGTTTCCACTAGGCCACAAATTAAAAATCTCAAATCAACTGCTGCCCCTGCCTCTATAATAGACTCCTCAATCCCAAATCGTAAAACCCCCATCCAAAATTGATTGATCTCAACTATCTGCGAGTCGATCGACTTTAAGCTTGCCCATCGCCGCAGATAGAGCCCGATCTTTAACCTCAGTTATAGCTCGGCCGCGACGGGCAACAGTGCCAGAGGGCGACACCCCACAGACTTGATCAGACTCGATTATAAACAATCGATCCGTGCTTTAGAGTGATGTCACCCCCTTTCTTTATCAAATCTTTAAACTGTTTGAGGTTTTGCAAACAAACTGTAAAGCTGTCAAAATAGAGATAGCAATTCTCAGCCAAAATTAGGTAAATCCTCGTGAGTAACACTAGCAATTTTCGCGAAGCCGTGCGCGAGGCCAAAAACCACGCGCTGGTAGGCCCCAACGTCATCTCCAACGCTCTCCCCTTCGTGGGCGGCGGACTTGTCTTAACTGCTGTCGGCACCTACGGCGGCCTGGGAGTGATCCGCAACTATCCCGGGATCTTCTTTCCCACATTCATCGCCGCGATCGTCCTAGAATTAATTCTGTTCTTTGTCGCTCGCGCCGCCGCCGAACAAGGCAACAAAAATACCGCTTTGCCCCTGCTGGCAACCTACAGCTTGCTTTCCGGCTACACCCTCAGCGGATTGGTGTCTCTAGCCCTCAGCACCCAAGGCGTCGGCATCTCCGGCATCGGTTTTGCTGCTCTCGGCTGTGGCCTTACCTTCATCGCCGCCCGCCAAATTGGGTCCAACCTTTCTGAAGAAGACGGCATGGCCCTCACCAAAACTATCAGTTTAGGTGTCATAGCTTTGTTAGTCGTCGTTGGCGGTCAGTTTCTGCTCTCTCTATTTGGCGTCTACACCCCAACCTGGTTGGAAATTGGCATTTCTGGCGTCGGCGTGTTTATATTTGCAGGCGCTGCGATCGTCGATTTTTACATATTACCCCGCAGCTACCGCGACGATCAGTATTTGCCCGCTGCTCTGTCGATGTACTTGACCTACATCAACTTGTTCATTTTCATTCTGCGCCTGCTGATTGCTCTCAACGGCCGGGATTAATTGAAAATTTAGCTTAAAAAAAACCGCGGCTCGATCGACATCCTGCCGCGGTTTTTGATTAAGATTGGGAATCTAGATAGTCGTCATCGCCTCAAGCGCGATCGCCAACAAAACTTATACAGCGTATTCCAGGTTTATGAAGTAGGGACACGGAACCGGGTCCGGTGTCCCTACGGCGGGGATAGAGCCCTATGTGATCTCCTCGCTCAACCAGGAATACGCTGTATCATGTCCTCCGGCTGAAGGCATGAGGTATAATTTTACTTTTTAATGACTTAATCAAAAGTCTTGTTATCTAATTCTGTCGATCGCGATTTCAACATTCATAAAAAATCCATAGGATAAAACTCATGTACTTAAAATATGAAGATATCAGAAGAGTCAGCGTAGAAATTACCTCCCGGTGCAATGCAGCTTGCCCGCAGTGTCCCCGCACCGACAACCCGATTTTGCCGGGGGCGGAATTAAAGATGCAGGATATTGAGAGAATTTTTCCCAAAGAGTTTTGCTCTCAGTTGGATTTGGTTTATATGTGCGGCAACTACGGCGATGCTATGACTAGCAATACGACAATTCCCGCGATCGAGTATTTGCACCGCATGGGAGTTCCTCATATCTGCCTGTACACCAACGGTAGCGGACGCAATCCCGACTGGTGGCACAAGCTGGCAAAGGCGATGACAGGAGAATGCGACCGCGTAATTTTTAGTATCGACGGGTTGGCAGATACTAACAGCATCTACCGCCAAAATACCAACTGGGACAGGATAATGCAGTCTGTTAATTCCTTCATCCAAGCAGGCGGAAAAGCTGTATGGCACTACTTGATTTTTGAACACAACCAGCACCAAGTAGAAGCAGCGCGGGATTTAGCCCAACAACTAGGATTTGTCGAGTTTGTACCGAAAGCTACCTCTCGTTTTGTGGCGAAAGAGATTTATGACAAAGAGTCCGCAAATCAACAGCCTCAGAAGCCAGAAAATTCTCAGGTAGAGGCTGAGAGCGATCGCCCAAACCCACCAGCAACAGCGAATGTATCAGCCCCTCAGCATCAAGAACAGGCCGCGCTTGAGTTCCACCAACAAGCTGAGGAATGTTTGAAACAAGGAAAGCTATCAGAGGCGATCGCAGCCAGCCAACAAGCCCTAAAAATTCAGCCTAATTTGGCAGCAGCCTGCAAAACTTTAGGCAACGCTTTTCAAGGTTTGGGGAAGATGCAAGCAGCAGCAGATTGTTACGCCAAGGCACTCCAAATTCAGCCTAATTTTCCCGAAGTTTATGCTAATGTCGGCAGTCTTTATGCTCAACAGCAACAGTGGCAGCCAGCTAGTGCTTATTACCAAAAGGCGATCGAACTTAAACCAGATTTTGCCGGAGCTTATCGCAATTTAGCTAAAGTGTTGACGCAGCTGGGGCAACCAGAAAAAGCAAATTATGCTTGGTATCAAGCTATAGCTATCGAAACCTCTCAAGCACCAGAACCAACTCCTTCTGTCCCATCAAAGCCAGCCAGCGAAGAACTCCAACCCCCATCCTTGGAACAATATAAAAATCCGCAGGGAGACCAATTTATTCAAGCTGTAGAAAAATTTGGTAGCCTAAACAATTACTACCGAAATGTAGAAATTAGCTGCCAAACTCAAGCCAGCAAAGAGATTTTCATCAGTTTTGAAGCCGAACTCTGGCCTTGCTGTTGGGTAAGCCATACTAAATACGCTGTTTATAACCACACTTACAGACCGCAAATGCTGGCTTTACTTGAAAAGTACGGCAAGGGGTTTAATTCTCTCAGAACTCAATCTGTGAAAGATGCCCTGGAAAGTGATTGGTTTCGCGAAGACCTCACAAAAAGTTTTTCCTGTTCTAAAAGGTTGGACGTCTGCGCTCACGAATGCGGTAAAACTTTCAATTCAACAGGTTCGCAGTACATTTAGTCACCTCTGCAACCGGAAAAAACCTCAGAAACCCGGTTTATTGACGAACAGCCTACATTTTCGGCTAAGCCCGGGGCAAGAAATTAAGCTGGTAGGGTGCGTAGCGGGCGAAGCATTACTCGCTATTACGGGTTTTGACTTCCTAACGCACCCTACGATACCAGATTCATCCGCGTTCATCCGCGTAAATCTGCCTACATCTGCGGTCAAAAAATCTTTCCGAATATTTTTGCAACAAGCAGCCTGCCGACAGCTAAAATCAATATTACCACCCACAACGCCGGAGAACTCACAGTGGAAGTTCTAGACCTCAAACACCATATCGAAACTTTGTCCGATCGCCTAACCAGTCTACAAGACTATCTTTAGCTCAGCATTAACCGCCGAGAGCCAAAAGTTACAACAGCTAGCAGCACAGCCGAAATCGGGCAACAGAATCAATACAGGCGAACGGCTACTCCAAGAACTAGACGCACTCCAATCCTACCAGCCAAAACTCAACCAGTGCCAAACAATTTTGGCAGATGCTACATCAGCACTGGAGTTACTCGAATTTCAAGCAGACGAGGAATTAGAGCAACAACTTCAAACTAATTTAGCTCAACTCAACTGCTCTCTCGAAGAGTGTGAATTAGAGCAATTGTTGAGCGGGCCTTGCGACAAAAATGGAGCCTACCTGATAATTAATGCAGCAATAGATGACTTAGATGCTCAAGACTGGGCAGAAATGTTGCTGAGAATGTATCTGGGCTGGGTACGGAACCGAGGCTATAGAGTTAGGTTAGTTGAAGAGTCGCGATCGACAGATAGAGGAATTAATTCTGCAACTTTGGCAATAGACGGACGTTACGCTTACGGCTATCTAAAGTCAGAAACCGGAGTGCATCTACTGAAACGTACATCGCCTTTTAATATTACCAGAAAGCAGGCGAGTTCAGCGACGGTGGAAGTTGTGCCGTATGTGGAACTGGAGATTCCACAGCAGGATTTAGAATTAATAATCTTGCCTTCTCCCTACCGGATTTCTGTGAAAGTTTCAGATTGGGTGAAGATTGTTCATGTTCCTACTGGTATTTCTGCAATATCTGGGGAGGAGCGGAGTCGATTGCAAAATAGAGAAAGGGCTTTGGCGGTTCTCACCAGCAAACTGTTTGCTATTATGCAAAGGCAAGGAGTTCAAGAGCTTGCAGACATTCAGGGCGAGATCCTAAAAACAGTCCTCAACCAACCAATTCGGGAATATCAATTGGCCAGCGACAGCGCGAACCAGGGCAAAGTTTTGGATCTCCGTACAGGAATCCAAAAAACAGCCGTCGCCGAGGTGCTCGAGGGCAAAATTGACTCATTTATCAAAGCTGGTGTGCTGCTGAAAAATTGATTTGCACATTTAGAGCAAAATTTCAGCTAAACTCAAAAATACAGCCCACAACGCCGGAGAACTCACAGTGGAAGTTCTAGACATCAAACACAATATCGAAACTTTGTCCGATCGACTGGGTGCAACCCAGGACTATCTTTGACATCCCCGCACTCACAGCCAAAATTCAAGACTTAGAGCAAATCTGCGCCCAACCAGCATTTTGGGACGACCAAGATCGAGCTCAAGAAACCCTCCAAGAGCTTAATGACTTAAAATCTCATTTAGACCAATATCGCGGCTGGCAAACTAGCTTGGAAGATGCTAAAGCTATTTTAGAACTGCTGGAGTTAGAAGCCGACGAGTCCCTGTTCCAAGAAGCCTCATCGAGTCTTTCTCAGTTAACCCGCGAACTCGACCAGTGGGAACTGCAACAATTACTATCTGGACCCTACGATGAAGGCGGCGCCGTTTTGACGATTAACGCCGGGGCCGGCGGCACAGATGCTCAAGATTGGGCCGAAATGCTGCTGCGGATGTACACCCGCTGGGGGGAAAGTCGAGGTTACAAAGTACATTTAATGGAAATTTCCGAGGGAGAGGAAGCAGGTGTTAAATCGGCTTCTTTGGAAATTGTCGGCCGCTACGCTTACGGTTATATGCGATCGGAAAAAGGCACTCACCGTTTGGTGAGAATTTCGCCTTTTAATGCTAACGACAAGCGTCAAACCAGTTTTGCTGGCGTCGAAGTGATGCCAATTCTCGATCGGTCCGTCAAGTTGGACATTCCCGAAAAAGATTTGGAAATCACGACTTCCCGCGCGGGCGGCAAAGGCGGGCAAAACGTTAACAAGGTAGAAACCGCAGTCCGCATCGTTCACCTTCCTACTGGCTTGGCCGTCCGCTGCACAGAAGAACGCAGTCAGTTGCAAAATAAGGAAAAAGCTTTGGCATTACTCAAGGCTAGGCTGTTGGTGGTTGCTAAGGAACAGCGGGCTTCGGAAATTGCCGAGATTCGCGGCGACATGGTGGAGGCGGCTTGGGGCAACCAAATTCGCAATTATGTTTTTCACCCATACCAAATGGTCAAGGATTTGCGTACTGGGGTGGAAACAACCGCCATCGAAGATGTGATGAACGGCGAATTAGACCAGTTTATTCAAGCTTACCTGCGGCAGGAAAATCAGTTGATAGCCCAACCCTCTTAAACCAGTACCGGCAATCAAAGGGGTTCGTAGTGAGGATTTTAGCGATCGTCAAAATTTGAGGAATCATATCAAATCCGTTAGCATCGGAATAGTAAATTCGAGTTCACTGTTGACTGTTGACTGTTAACTGTTCACAGTCAACAGTCAACAGTCAACAGTCAACATCACGGACGGTGTAACCGGAAATGATATCAAGTCCTCACTACAAACCAATTTTATGGTATAATTTTGAGGTTTTGGGCGATCGCCAGACCTTCAACAGGTCGCGCCGTCAAAAAGCTTGATATGATAAAACTTGATCTAACAAACACTAAGGAGAAAGAATGACCCAAGTTGTAATAGGCGAAAATGAAGGGATTGAGTCAGCCCTACGACGGTTTAAGCGGCAAGTTTCCAAAGCGGGTATTTTCCCCGACATGAGAAAGCACCGCCACTTTGAAACCCCCTTGGAAAAGCAGAAGCGCAAAGCTATTGCCAGAAGGACTAAGAGACGCTTTCACCGCAACAACAAACCCTAGAATTAGGGGTCAATTGATTCGGCAGATACAAGGCCTTGCGATTCAAGTACCGCAGCGACTCGGAGAATCACCGCTTCGCTGTAGGGAGCACCAATAATTTGTACCCCCAAGGGCAAAGCGCCGGGCCGCTGTACGGGCACGCAAAGAACGGGCAAGCCAATAAATGATAGGGGTTGGGTGAAAAGTCCCAGATTGGGACGCACTAAGATTTCTTGTCCGGCTATTACCATTTTCTCGACGCCAATTTCAGGGGCAGCAATCGGGGTTGCGGGTGCGAGGATAATGTCTGTGTGTTGGAATATTTCGCGAATTCGATCGCGGTACCACTGTCTGAATCTCTGCGCTTGCAAGTACCAAGTCGCAGGGATCAGGGTTCCCGCTAAAAAGCGATCGCGCGTGGCAGGATCGAAGTCTTGAGGGCGCGATCGCAAATTGTCCAAATGCAAGTTTCCCCCCTCGCAAGCGGTAATGATAAATGCCGCAGCCCGGGCGCGATCGGATTCCGGTATGGTTACAGTTGCAAGCCCCCCTATTTTTGGGGGGTTTGTTGTTTGATTACCACAATCCAAGACATTTGTCAAGGCCTTAGCAACTATTTCTACAGCATCCATTGCTTCCGGTTCGGCCCCAGTGGCGAAATACCCGTCAGCAACAGCAATTCGCAATCCTTCGATGCCTTGATTTAACTGCGGCGAACAAAGTTCAGGCGGGCGTTGAGTGCAAACTGGGTCGCGAGAATCAGGACCTTGCAGGACATCGTACAGCAGCGCCATATCCCTGATCGATCGCCCAAACGGCCCGACACAATCCAAACTACCCGAAAATAAATAAGCGCCAGCCCTGGACAAACGGCCGTAAGTAGGCTTAAACCCAAAGACACCGCACAAAGCAGCCGGTACGCGGATGGAACCGTTAGTATCAGAACCGAGAGTGACAGGTACAAAACCGGCGGCGACTGCTGCTGCGGAACCGCCGCTGGAACCGCCAGCGATGCGCGCAGTATCGCGGGGATTGCGAGTCGGGCCGTAGTGGCTGTTTTCCGTCACAAAACCGTAGGCGTACTCATCCATGTTGAGCGTACCCACGAGCACAGCCCCAGCTTGTTTGAGTCGGGCGACCACCGCCGCGTCCTGGGTAGCCGGAGGATTGCCAGCGTTAATTTTTGACCCAGCTAGAGTAGTAATTCCGGCGACATCGAACAGATTTTTAACAGCGAAAGGAACGCCTGCTAAAGGGCCTGGGTTTTGGTTGCGTGCGATCGAACTATCTATATTTTCGGCTGCTGCGAGTGCGCTTGATGAAGTGATAGCAGTAAAACAATTAAAAGCTTTATCCTTAACAGCAATCCGTTCCAAAGCAGCACTTACCGCCAGTGTAGCCGTAACCTTACCCGATTTAACAGCCGCTGCCGTAGCAACCGCATCAGCCCTCTCCAAAAAACATCTGCGTTCATCCGCGTTCATCTGCCCTCATCTGCGGTTAAAAAACTAAGGTTCAAAGACCGGCGCGACTTCTACTTCTGGGGGTAAAGGAAACTCAGTAACGAGTCGGGCGATCGCAGCTATCCTCTCAAAGTTTACCACAACACCCGGCCGATATTCCGGCTCCAACGGTAAGTTTATCAGTTCAGCAGTGCGATCGACATATTCTTCTACATTTACCATAAGTCCCTCCAAAAAAAACATCCGCGTACATCCGCGTACATCCGCCCCCATCTGCGGTTAAAAATCTAAGCTTCAGATATAAGTGCGATGATTATTGTATCGTAATCGCGATCGGGCAGTCAGTTATTATTGCTCAGTTTTTTGTATTCCTCGGATTGCCTGATATCATCTAGAGGCGATATAGGTTCACTTGGTCGAGCGGGACTGAACTCTATACATATATCAATAATAGCTTCCTTATACTTTTTATAATCATTATTTTCGTAATATGAATTTACGACTCTTGCCTGCACTCTCAATTTCCCTTCCTGCCATCCTCCAGAACCCACTTTTAGAAGTTTACAATTTACTGAGTTTCTACATTTCCATTGAATTTCACTGCACAGAAAACCTTTTGAATCTAACGAAATCGTGCTTAAATCTGATTTGATATCCACACGTTCCGTAGAACCACCGCGATACATTGGTTGGCTGTGATAGCTTGTTAAAAACCTTTCTTTAAATTCTTGACTCACTAAATTCTTAAGTTTCGCTACTGTAAATGTATTATTGTTATCGAACAACAAAACATCATCATCGCGGTCTAGTGGTTTAAATTTATCATTCATAAAATTTGATGCGGTCGTGTACCGTTAAATATCAGGGGTGTAAAAGCATGAGTTACAAATGTTCCGGTGGGCAATGCCCACTCTACGAATACAACTATTTTGACATTTTTTAGGCCAGATTAATTAGTATATTTCATAAATTCAGCCCGGTTCGATGCTTGTTCCCAACTCAAACACTGACAGTTTCCCGCAACTTTTCAACGGCAACATCCAGCGGAGGCAAAGTAAAATCCTCAGCATCCATTAATTCCTTAACCTTCTCAAAAATCTCAACCTCCGCCTCTTCCTGGTCAGTTAGCTTATCATAAAAATAAGGGTCAGTAAACCACTGCTCAAAAGCCATTTCTAACCGCCCATTCGGTGCTAGTTCAAACCGCCAATACTTAGAAACTCTACTATCAACCACCTCAAACAGCGGTGCAGGATTCTGCATGGGATAATAGGTGTAGTTATCGTCACAGATATAGTACCAAACATTACCCTGCGATTGGTAAAGAGCGTAGACCACATATTCCTTGCCAAGCGTTAGGGGAAATTCCACTTCTTTCGTAAAATAGAACTCAGGCTTGAGGTAACTTTCAGGGAGAGCATTGCCTGTATTGGCAATACAGCGAATTTTCATGTTTTTTATAACTACAGATTTTTTAGTGCAACTTTAGGATATGTACGTTTGAATTTGAACTCAACAGTTTGGGCAGTCTCGTTATTTCTGAACCAATGTACTTCAACAACTGCTCCCTCAATTACTGCGGTTTGGGCACTAACCATTTTAACCCAATCACCGACTTTGCCCCCGTAATTAGCAACCAATCTGGGAGCATCTCCTAACGGCTTATCTGCACTGCCTTGAATTCGCTTGCCGACGCTAGCTTTAGCATCTTGCAACAGAAGTTGCTCCTGCAAATTTCTCGGAATCTCATCGGGAATAGCACCTTGATTCACAATTTAACAGCTTCAAATATTGTTTGTCAAATACCATAAAAACTCACTTTAGCAGGTTCAGTTTTCGCCAGCAACTTACCGCGCGAAATCACATACCGAACTGCCGCGCGCCTCCTAATTGCATCATAACAATCCTCAGCATCCAACACAATCAAATTTGCAGGTTTCCCCGCCTCAATCCCATAATTATCATCTCCCAGATAGAGAGTTTTAGCACCGTTGACAGTCAGCATATTAAAACAAGCTGCAATCTCAGCCATTCCCGTCATCTGACAAACATGAACCGCCATATGAGCCACATCCAACATATTTCCCGTACCTAAACTATACCAAGGATCTTGCACGGAGTCGTGGCCCAAACTCACATTCAATCCCTGCTGCCACAACTCCTTAACCCGCGTCACCCCACGGCGTTTGGGATAAGTATCAGCGCGGCCTTGCAGAGTGATATTAATTAAAGGATTAGCGATGAAATTAATTCCCGATTTTGCCAAACTTCCCATCAGCTTAAAAGCATAAGCATTGTTATAAGAACCGAAAGCCGTCGTGTGGCTAGCCGTCACCCGCGAACCAGCCCCGCTTCTAATCGCACAAGCCGCTACCACCTCCAAAAATCTCGACTGTTCATCATCGATTTCATCGCAGTGAACATCTATTAATCTATTGTATTTTTCAGCAAGTTCAAAAATTCGTTCAACCGACTTCACCCCATCTTCCCGCGTCAACTCATAATGCGGAATCCCGCCCACAGCATCCGCACCCATATCCAGAGATTTCTCTAAAAGTTTGTCATTTTCTGGACTTTCGTAAATCCCGTCTTGGGGAAAAGCCACAACTTGCAGAGTCATCCAATCTTTGACTTGTTCGCGAACTTCCAAAAGTCCTTGCAAAGCAGTCAGCGTCGGTTCGCTAACATCAGCGTGACTCCTGACAAACAAAATCCCTTGAGACGCTTGCAGCCTTAAAGTTTCAACAGCCCGTTTTTTGACATCATCCAGAGTTAAACTTAGCTTTCGTTCCCCCCAGATTTGAATTCCCTCGAACAAAGTGCCGCTTTTATTCCATCGCGGTTCCCCCGCAGTCAAAGCCGAATCGAGATGAATGTGCGACTCCACAAAAGGAGGACTAACTAAATTGCCTTGAATGTCGATTTCGCGTTCGCCAAATTCTGATATCCGAGGCGAAACAGCGACTATTCGGTCATCCTCAATAGCAATATCAACCGTTGGGCGATCGTCCTCCGCACCTAACAAACGACATTGGCGCAGAACAATGCTATACTTTTGCTCAGACATGAAAATTGCACCTAAATTTAACACTTGTAAACGCGATCCTTCCTAGTTGCTACTCAGTCTAGTGAGACCAAAAGAATTCCCCAATCACTTGCGAACCCCCTCCTTCTCCTCCTCTGCGTCCTCTGCGCCCTCTGCGGTCAAAAAATCTTACTCAAAAAACCAACCTATAACAATAATCACCAAAAAGAAAGCGAACTACAAATCGCCAAAATCAGACAATCTCAAACTCCAGATTGTGATTTTTCACAAAATCAAAGCTAAAATGGTCAACCACATTAGTATCGCTCAATTCCAGATTGTAAAAATCAACAAAATCCGCATCAAAATAGGGCCCAGCGTGCCAAGTCCCCACATCTAACTTAATAAAACAATTGCCCGGAATCCGAAAAGCAACAACATCATCCAAACTCGGTTTATCGCTAACCCCAGGAGGCGCAACCGCCATCAACCAATCCTTCCCCTCCAAAGAACCCAAACACTGAGTACATTGAACGTGCCGCGTAATTTTGCCAAACTTGCGACCTTCCTTCAGGAGCCGCATAATGTAAAATCTAGGAACACCATTTTGCAAATTTAACTGAGCATCCTCAGAATCGAAAGACTTGCCATCAACAGCCGCAAAGATAACTTGACCGTAAGGCCGAAAATTCTCCCGTGTCACCCATTGCGCAAACAACTGCTTAGTCGAAATTGATTCGCTCATAAAACCCAACATCCCTAGCATTCTCCGTCATAAATATTCTAATATAAATAGTAAGACCACTTTATTTCTACCTTGAGTGCAGCTAAAAACCAACCTTTCGACTCATCCCACAAAAAATAAACAAGATTGCCTTCATTCGATCGCCCTTCTTGAAATTAATCTGCGTTAATCTGTGTTAATCTGCCTGACATCTGCGGTTTCAGTATCAACCTTACAATCACGCATCAGCACACTGCTGCAAAAAACGAGCCGGAATATCACGACGAGCACCCCAATGCAAATGCAAATAAGAAGCGTGTACCCGACAAACTCCCCAACCTTCAGCAACCGCCTCAACCTCCCCCCGTTTGCCATACCTCCAACTGTGATAAACTGGATTAATCGGTTCCACAGTTAAATGCGATCGATGAAACTCATGTCCCCAAACCCGATCGAGAGCAGTTAACACCGAACTATCCCTCACCGCCACAGCTTCTCGGTATCCCAGCGTCAAACGCTTTCCCATCGCAGCAGAAGTTTCCAACACCCCCACCCCTTGCCAAGAATTGCCATCGAAGTCTACAATAGAATCGCACAAATACATCAAACCACCGCACTCCGCATAAGCCGGCATTCCCGCAAAAATAGCACTTCTTACCGCATCCCGAATTAAAACATTACCGCTCAATTTTTGAGCAAACACCTCCGGAAAACCGCCGCCAAAATATAACCCTTGCACGTTGTCAGGAAAAACCGAGTCATCAAGGGGGCTCCAAAATACCAACTCGGCACCCAACTCTTCCAACAAATCAAGATTGTCCTGATAGTAAAAATTAAAAGCCCGATCGCGCGCAACTGCAATCCTCACTCCAAATTGTTTACCCAAAGAGTTGACAACATCATCTTTTTGAGTTACAATTTCCGAAGGGAGACTGTGCCTACCCGAAAGTTGCTCAGACCCCTCACCCCCCCCATTTCGAGTTGCAGCCAACAAAGGCAAAAGTTGGTTCCAGTCAAAACTAACAGCAGCCAAATCAGCCAGTTTATCGATCGCAGCATGAAGATTCGGCAACTCCTCAGCAGGAATCAGCCCCAAATGTCGATCGGGAATAGTAACAGCCTCATCCCTACGCAAAACGCCCAAAATAGGTAAATTGAGCGGTTTTAGAGCATCTTGAAGCAGTTCCAAATGTCGGTCGCTCGCCACCCGATTCAGCACCAAACCAGCGAATTTAAGGTCAGGGTTAAAAGAACGAAAACCGTGGGCGATCGCAGCCACAGAACCAGAGAGCCTGCTGCAATCTATGACAAACAATACCGGCAAATTCAGCAAATAAGCCACATGAGCCGTAGAAGCAAAGGAAATAGAATAATTTTGTTCTGCTTCTGGCGACTCCCATCGCAATTCTTCCCTCTCTTCTTTCTTCCGAGAAACACCGTCAAATAAACCCATTACCCCTTCAACCAAGGCACAATTAACATCTTGAATATGACGAGAAAAACACTTTTTTACATAAGATTCAGACGTTAGTACGGGGTCTAAATTGCGACAGGGGCGACCAGTAACAAAAGCATGAAACATCGGGTCAATGTAATCGGGACCCACCTTAAAAGATTGAACATTCAAGCCGCGGCGGATTAAAAAAGCTAAAAGGGCGATCGTCACAGTCGTCTTTCCCGCACCGCTGCGTTCGCCAGCAATCACTAAAGCCATAGTTCTAGTTAGTTAAAATAAATAATAGATAAGATTGCCAAAGTCGCTTCCCCATCAGGAAATTATCTGCGTTCATCTGTGTTAATCTGCCTTGCATCTGCGGTTTCTGTATCAATCAAAGATTTATGCAATCCTTCCTCATAAAAATAGACAGTAGATCGAGTTATGAGTATTGCTCTCGAACCGCTCAAATAATAACTATTTAACGAACCGCGAAGACGCCAAGAGCGCGAAGGAAGAAAAGAGAAGAATAAAAGTAGGGCAGACATTGCCTGCCCCACTGAATGTTAACTCAATCCGTCTTGCTTATTTTTTTACTCCTTTCTCCTGATTCCATCCATCCGTTACATCCGTACATCCGCTACACAATTCGTTGCCGAACTTCTTTTTACTGTTTAACTAACTTCAGGATTTGAGCCGTTACTGCCAAACTTTCTTCGTAAAGCACATCTCGGCCCCAACTCTGCAGGTGCTGACCCAGCAACTGTTCCGTCACCTGGTCGAACAGAGGAGTCACCTGGTTAAACCGATCGGTTTGAGCGCCACCTTTGGTTTCCATCCGCATACAGCCGCCCGCTTCCGAACACAGAACTGTACCGCAGTCAGCCTTTTCGTTCGTAGAATTCAAACGCAGAGCAATCAAATCGCCCGGGACATCGCCCCAATCAGCAGTAGGAATAGCAGCCAACTCGGCTTCTACCACCCGTTCGTCGGGACCGGCGAATTTAATTCGCTTGATTTGGTAATCGCCCTCCTCTTGTTTGAAAGCAACCGGACGCCACTGAAGCCGGCTCGCCAGCCAGCCCAAATACATCAGCGCTTGAGTAGAATTTCCTTTTTCGTAATCGATCGTCACCCGATCGATTTCCCGAATCGCCGCGCGACGTTCCGGGGCGTCAAAAGCCTCAGCAGCCAACTCTTGCCACGCGGCCAACCGGCGCCAATTGAGATCGGCGATCGGAATGCCCTCCTCGATCAGACTTTGCATCAACAGCAATTCAGCTTCCGACTCGGTAAAGCTGCTAGAGTCAACAATCACAGAACTGCTAGTTGTCGCCAGCCGCTGGAACAAACCTCGATCGGCATCGGGATTCGCTTTCCACCACAGCAGCGTCGGCAAATCCGGGATCATCAACGCCGTCACGATGCCGCTCACCCGTTCCAGAGCAGCTTCCGTACCCCGGAGGGTAATGTACTCGCAGCAGATCAAATTGCCGCTGTTGCGCTTGTGAACCGGACAATAAGCAGCAACTTGAGCCTGCACGCCCCTATCTTCCCCCGCGGTCGGGCACAGAGCAATAATCCGGCAGGGATTCGCAGCCACGATCGCGTCAGCCACCCCCGAACCCCCGGAACCCAAGCCAGGCCCGCCCAACTTGGTGTCACCATTGGAATTTTTGCGAGCCACTTCTTCCCGCAAAGTCGCCAGCAATTCAGCGTTAGCTTTGCCAGTTCTTGGCAGTCCGTAAGCTTTTTGAGCAGCCCTGATGCTAGATGCCGTCATCGGCCCGGTAATACCGTCCACCGGCCCTTCATAAAACCCCAGATCCGCCAATAACTGCTGAGTTTCTTCCGGTTCGTAGACTACAAAAGTAAACGTTGTTGCCCTAGTAGCGATCGGAAAATCGCCCTTTGACCCTGATTCTCTGTAACTTTCCCAGATTTGACTCAATTCTGCCTCTATCTGGTCGATCGACACATCTTTAGGATTTTGCAGCGAAACCAGAGGCGGAGCTTTCATCGGTGTCATCGTCATAAATCTTTTCTCCTTTCTTCTTAGTTATTACTCATTGCTCATTAGTTCAGTAGTCCTGGAGATCCCAAAATTTTAGACCCTAGTTTAAGCTGTCAGATTCATCTGTGCAGTAAATCTAAAATCTAAAATCTAAAATCTAAAATCGACTGACTTTTAAAGTCTGCGCCACTTGCGACCGTCTCTGTTAATTAGCAGTTCTGCTTCCGTCGGTTCCCAAGTACCCGCTTCGTATTTAGGAACCAACTCCTGTTCGTTGGACGATTCCCAAGCCATCAGCGCCGGCGTTACCACTCGCCAAGCTTCTTCCACTTCATCAGAACGGGTAAACAAAGTTTGGTCGCCCAGCATACAGTCAATTAACAGTCGATCGTAAGCATCCGAAGATGTCACCCCAAAGGAAGAACCGTAACTGAAATCCATATCCACCGTCCGCGTCCGCAAATCCGGCCCCGGCATTTTTGCCTCGAACCTCAGCGAAATCCCCTCATTGGGATGCACGCGCATGGTCAAAACGTTTGGAGTAGTTTGTTGGGCCGCGGACTGAAAAATTAACAGCGGCACTTCCCGAAACTGAATCGCAATTTCGCTAACTTTTTTCGGCAACCGCTTGCCGGTTCGCAGGTAGAAAGGTACTCCCTGCCAGCGCCAGTTGTCAATCATAAACTTCATCGCCACAAAAGTCGGCGTTGTCGAGTTGGGAGCAACCCCCGGTTCTTCGTGATATCCTGGCACCGGTTTGCCCTTCATCCAACCTGCAGAATATTGACCCCGAATCGCTGAGAACTCCAAGTTATGCAAATCTGCCAAGCGAGTTGCTTGCAGAACTTTCATCTTTTCGGTGCGGATGCTGTCAGCGTCCAAGGAATTCGGTGGTTCCATCGCCGTCAGACAGAAAATCTGCATCAAGTGGTTTTGCAGCATATCCCGCAACGCCCCGGAGGATTCGTAGTAACCCGCCCGGTCTTCTACGCCTACTGTTTCTGCCACTGTAATTTGTACGTGATCGACAAATTGCCGATTCCACAGCGGTTCAAAAATCGCGTTCGCAAACCGGAACACCATTAAATTCTGAACAGTTTCTTTACCCAAATAGTGGTCTATCCGGTAAACTTGCTGTTCTTGGCAAACCTTCTGCACGACTCGGTTGAGAGCTTTTGCCGAACTCAAGTCGCGACCGAAGGGTTTTTCAATTACCAAGCGGTTTTTTACTGGATCGGCCAGCATTTGAGCCGCGCCCAGTTGCCTAATTGCTTCTGGGAAAAAGTTCGGGGAAACTGAGAGATAAAATATGTGATTGCCGCGAGTTCTCCTTTCTTCGTCGAGTTCCGCTAAGAAACCTTTGAGTTTTTGATAGCTTTCGGGGTTGTCAATGTCGCCCGGACAGTAGTACAAACCTTTCGCGAAATCTTGCCAAAATTCTTCATTGCCAATCCCGCCGCCAAATTCTTCAATGCCTTCGCGCATTTGCTCGCGGAAGTAATCGTGACTCCAAGGGCGACGGGCTACTCCCACCACGGTAGTTTCCGGTGGCAAGCGTCGATCGAGCTTCATCTGATAAATTGCAGGTACCAGTTTGCGCTGGGTCAGATCCCCAGAAGCTCCGAAGATTACCAGAATTTGTGGTTCCGGCACTCGTTCTTTTCGTAAACCTACGCGCAACGGATTTTCAAGTAGCGTTACCATTTATTTTCCTTTTTCTAGAGCTGTTAGTCTTGCTAATACACCATGATAGTTTGCGTTGATACTCCCCATACCGTTCATGCCAGGGGATTCTTGAAGAACCCAAAGTCGGATTTTCAAAGGCGCTATCAATTCGCCGCTACCGATTCTACTAAGATTTAACCCCAGTTTCACCGCTACTTTTCTGATAATATTAGCCGCACCGTTACAGTCGGCATTAATTTTTGTTCCGTCCGCAGAGCGATATAATCCGCGAGTTACTCTCTTTCCTGATTCTGTCCACCCTTCAGTTTTTTCACCGAACGTAGGTAGTGAATCATTGTCGAGAAAACTCGCCTTTGAGGTATAAGACTCTTCGGTTTCTACGAACTTAATTCCGTACTCCAGACACAACTGAGATATTTTTTTCTTCAATCTACCTGTTGGAATTTGAACAAAGTTTTGATTGGTCTTTGCCCCCATATTTTTCTTTTGTTTTTGGTCTTTGTTCCATCCAAAAACTATTGTGCCGATTTGATTCTCAATACAGTGATTTACAACGATCCTTGCTGCTTTATTCACCGCATCTCTAACCTGACGATTTCTCTTCTCCGTAATCCTAGCCAATTGATTAGACCAGAATCCTTGAGGCTGATTTTCCTTGAGAACAGAGATTCGCTTGTTGTACCACTGATTCAATGACTTTAAATGCAGTCCATCAATAATAAAGGAAGTTCCTACGTTAGATACGCCAGTCAACCAGTTATTGATTCCGTGGTCTAACCCCAATACACTTTCAGGATTTACCTCAACCTCACGAGATTCCGATTGGTACACAAACTCTGCATAGAAACATCTATTTCTGGGAAGAATCCGAATTTCAACCAACTTCTTGTAATCCAGGTTGGAGGGCATCGGTATAAAAAATTCGCCAATCCCGAACCATATCTTAACCTTGCGTCCCAATGGAAATCGTACCATCCCATTTTTTAGTTTGACATCAGCCCTGGGAAATGTAACTGCTTTAAGGGAATTTTTTTTGTATCCAGGTAGTCTTGGGTGTTGAATTACCGTCCCAGATTTGATACCTTTCAAAAGCCCAATATACGATCTGAATGATTCGGCGACGCTAGTCAATGTCTGCTGTGCCGTATGAGAATAGAGTGCTTTGAAATGCAGGTTGGACTTGAACATTTTATGGAAGTCGTACTTACCGGGAATTTTGCCAGTCTTGAAATACAACTGACGACCGTAGTACAGCGCACAATTTGCTAACTTATTCGACTCACTACAGATAAATTCTAGAACCGCTTTCAGACTAGAGTCAGGATTGACTAAGTTTTGCTGACATCTATAGTTAGACATTCTTTTGATTCTCAATGTATTGCTTGACAACAGAGAGAGCTACCAACTATACAGGACAAAATAACTATTTGTCCTGTATAGTTGGTAATCTGCGTTCGCCAGGGGCTTGCGTCTCGTTCTTCGGTCACAATCATGCCTCAGCGGTTGGAAATGGAAAATTCGAGTTGTATCTCTGGCTAAATTCCTGCTCTGGGACAGAGGATTTTTTTTTTGCGGGGGAAATGAGCGCAATTGCGCTCATTTTTCCGACAGAGAATTGACAACTCAGCATTTAGGAACCAAAACCATTATCTATTCCGAGTCCTAAATGCTTCTGCCTTCAACGATACAGATATCTGTCTAGGCGACGGGTGACAACTTCTGCACTTTCTCTTGCAAGGAGTCCATCAGGGATTGGAACGGGGTGACAAATTTATCGATCCCGTCGAGGAGCAAGTCTGCCATCACTTTGTCCAAGTTGATGTCGATGTCGGGATCTTTGAGACTTTCGATCAGCGTGTAAGCTTCTTCAACGTTGCTCTCAATCCGGGGTGCGACATCGCAGTGATCGAAACAAGCTTCAACGGTGTTCGGCGGCAAAGTGTTAACGGTGTCGGGGCCGATTAGTTCATCGACGTACATGACATCGCTGTAGTTGGGGTTTTTGGTGCTGGTGGAAGCCCACAGCAAGCGCTGCACTTTCGCTCCCTTGGCAGCTAAAGCTTGCCAGCGATCGCTCGCTACGATCTCTTTATACTTCTGGTAAGCTATCTTCGCATTGGCGATCGCCACTTTCCCCTTCACCGCTTCGAGTCTGGCTTTTGTGGAAATATCTGTGACATTTTTGAGTTTCTCATCAATCTTGCCATCGACATTGATGTCGATCCGGCTCAAGAAGAAACTGGCAACAGAAGCAATATTGCTCACATCCAAACCTTTAGCCACCCGCGCTTCCAAACCGCGAATGTAAGCCCAGAAGGTTTCGACGTAGCTGTCAACCGAGAACAGCAAAGTCACGTTAACGTTAATCCCTTCGCTGATGACTTGCTCGACTGCGGGCAAACCTTCAGCGGTTCCCGGAATCTTAATCATCACGTTTTCTTTGCCGAGGGCTGTGTAATAGCGCACGGCTTCGCTAATCGTGCTTTCTGTGTCGTTGGCGATCGTCGGTGGCACTTCGATACTGATGTAACCGTCCAAACCCTTCGACTCTTCGTAAACCGGGGCGAAGATGTCGCAAGCGTTGCGGATATCTTCAAATACCAGAGATTCATAAATCTCCATCACAGATTTGCCCGCCCGGATACCCGCTTCGATATCCGCATCGTAAATCACATTACCCGCGATCGCTTTCTCGAAAATCGCCGGATTAGATGTAATCCCGCGCAGTCCCCGAGTTTCAATCATCTGTTTGAGTTCGCCGGACTCGATCAGATTGCGAGTCAAATTGTCCATCCAGATGCTTTGGCCAATTTCTTCGATTTCTAACAGGTGATTCGTTGGCGTTGCCGTCATTACTGTAACTCCTACAATTTGATAGTTGATAATTTGGAATTGAAATTTGGGAAGTCAAAATTGGGAATTGGTAATTGAAAATTGGCAATGGGGAATTGGCAATGGGGAATGGGTAATTGGGAGTGGAAAGTTATAAGTTAAAACCTTCTTCCTTCTTCCCTCTTCCTTCTTCCTTCTTCCCTCTTCCTTCTTCGTGACATCCGTTACATCCCGTACATTGCTCGTTGCCGAACTTCCCTGGGCCTTCACTGTGGGACTGTTCTAGGATTGCGCGCTCGATCTTGAATAAAAGACTCCACCATCGCTACATTTTCTTTACTACCGACAATCAAGGGCGATCGCTCGTGCAGTTTGGTCGGCACAACGTCTAAGATATCTTGAGTCCCCGTACTGGCGCGCCCGCCGGCTTGCTCCATCAAAAACGCCAAAGGAGCCGATTCGTAAAGCAAGCGCAATTTGCCCTCGGGTTTTTTCACCGTTCCGGGGTACAAAAACACGCCTCCCTGGAATAAAATCCGGTGGAAATCTCCCACCAAAGCCCCGCCGTACCGGGCGCTGTAGCCTTCGCTGCGGTGTACGTAGCGAATGTAGTCTCTCAAAGATTCCTCCCACTGCCAGAAGTTGCCTTCATTAACGCTGTAAATTGGGCCGCGATCGGGAACCTTAATGTTTTCGTTAGCTAGAATAAACTCGCCCAAACTCGGATCGAGGGTAAAAGAATGAACGCCCTGACCGATCGAATAAACCAGCATGGTACTAGGGCCGTAGAGCACGTAGCCAGCCGCAATTTGTTTGCGTCCGTGTTGCAGCAAATCGGAAGCCGAACCGTCTTCATCCTCCCCCTCTTGCTTGCGGATGCTGAATATTGAGCCGACATTGAGATTGATGTCAAGATTGGAAGAACCGTCTATGGGGTCGTAGAGCAGACTGTAACGCCCGATCGGACAATTTTCGGGAATGTAATAGGGTTTTTCCATTTCCTCCGAAGCCAAGCGGCAGACAAGTCCGCTTTGCTGGAATACCGAGATAAACACTTCATTGGCATAGATATCCATCTTTTTGACGGATTCTCCCTGCACGTTCACAGCGCCTGTAAACCCTAAAGCATCTTCCATTAACCCGGCTCTGCTGAGCCGCCTCGCGATCAGCTTTGCAGCTAGCCCGATGCGATTCATCAGGGCACTGAGATCCTGAGCATCTGCACTAAAGCTATGGAGTTGCTGGAGTACGTGACGGGATAGAGTTGTGCAATCGCGGTCTAAGGATTGTACCTGCTCGGTCGGGCCCAGGCGGGCTTCCCCTGTCGGCGCGTTTACCATGATTTTGATGTCCTCCCTGTCTTGTGGCTCGCTCGTTTAGGATTTTTCAGGTGCTTCACACTTGCTCCTGAATCGGCTTTTAGGTCGATCGACCTCTATCTTCTATCTTAGGAAGGGTTTTGCGATCGGGCGTCGAACTTTAGGTGAATTTTAGATCCCCATCGAAAATTGAGGAGTTCGATCGAGTGTTGAGTCCGCAATTGTATTAAAAATCACTCAATTTTTTAATTAAGCGCAGAGTCCGTCCGAGGGAAGAAGGTTTTAACTTTGTGGAAGCAATACCATTCAATCTTTAAATCGCGATCTATAGCTATCGAACAGTTCATCGATTTTCTGGAGGTCATATACCAGCGTCCCCCGCTCATCCCAGAACGTGCGATCGCGATCGCCCTTGAAGGAAAGCCAATTGAAACTTGTCGTTACAGCAAATTTCGCATCAGATACGAGAATTTTGGCGTGGGTATCTCCCAAACGCTTAAGGATAAAATTATCTTTGTACTGATTCGCTAATTTTTTAAGATTTTTCTCAGCTTGGATATCGGATGGGTACTTTTTATCATCTTCATCTTTTCCCAAACCGTACCCAATTAAAAGCTGTACGTCACGCTTAAGTAGTTTTTCTAGCTGTTCAATAAACTGTTTTTTTACAACATTAGCTCGACTCCAAGGATAAATAATCATAGGTAGTCTTAATATTTTTAGATGATGGCGAATTTTTAAGATGCGTTTACCCTCTCGGCTACGCACCTTACCAATAATTAAGTCGAGACTTGTGCTCCTTGGGTATCGATCCCGATCGCCCTTACATCAGCCTTCACCCCAAATTCCCCCCAAGCAGCCGCCATCGCTTTCTCAACCGCTGAGGCAGATGTCACATCAGTTACAGCTAAAAGTGTTGGCCCGGCACCGCTAATTACCATTCCATAGGCCCCTGCATTCAGCGCAGCTTGTTGCACCGCTTCATATCCTTTAATCAGAGATTGCCGGTAAGGTTGGTGAATTTTGTCTTGCAGGGCGCAGCGCAGCCAGTTTTCATTGCCACTTTCCAAAGCCCGCACCAGCAAACCGAGGTGTGCAGCATTAAAAATGGCGTCAGCCCGACTGTAATCTGCTGGCAAAACTTTGCGGGCTTCGGCTGTAGAAAGTTCAAAATCGGGAATGGCTACCACGGGCACAATATTCGGATGCCAGGGAATATCGCAAATTTCCCAAGAACCCCCCTCCTGCCCCCCCTTACTAAGGGCGGGTTGGGGGGGTGCATTGCTAGCAGCGAGGCGACATCCTCCCAATAAAGCGGGGACAACGTTGTCGGGATGTCCTTCAAGTTCGATCGCCAACTGCATCACTTCCACCTGACTCAAAGGCTTTCCGGCTAATTCATTTGCACCGACTAACCCACCGATAATAGCTGTGGCGGAACTTCCTAAACCTCTAGCCAGCGGCACTTGCATATCTATATGTATGGCTACGGGCGGCGGCGATTGGTTCAGGTATCCGTATAACTTTATAAATGCTTGATAAGCGAGATTGCTGTCATCTATCTTGACTTTGGCCGCTTCTTGGCCTGTAACTGTAATTTTTAGTTTCTCGGTTGCTGAGGGTTCGAGTCGGGAGAATTGGAAGCGGTTGTAGAGGCTTAAAGCGGCGCCGATGCAGTCGAAGCCGGGGCCTAAATTGGCGGTTGTAGCGGGTACAGTAACGGTGACGGTGGAATTTTCGGGCATTTTTTGAATGGTGGATTTGGAATATTTAACCGCAGATGGACGCAGATGAACGCAGATCGAAGCATATTATACTATGTTTTCAAAACCACTCTATTCTTGCAGCATTTGAAGATGGTTGATGGCATCTTGATAATCGTTGGTATTGCCGTCTTTTTCATAGAGTTGGGCTGCTTTATGATAATCCGCGATCGCCCCCGGTTTGTCTTCTAAGATTTCGCGGACTCTGGCGCGGTTGTAGTAAGCGTCGCCGTAGTTAGGGTTGATTTCAATGGCGCGATCGAAATCTGCTTTTGCTGCTGGATAATCTTTCAGGTTGCGGGCGCGAATTATGCCGAGTTTGTTGTGGGCTTTAGCGTAGTTGGGGTTGAGGCGGATGGCTTCGGTGTAATCGGCGATCGCACCTTCAATGTCCCCTGCTTCTGACTTGGCTAAACCGCTGTTAAACAAGTCTTCCGCCGGATTTTGAACAATCGTTTTTTGAGCTATTAATATTTCTGAGTATTGAGCAGAGACAGCAGGGGATATATTACCAAAGATAGTAAAGATTCCTAGAGTAGCAATTAAATTGTAAAATGATGATTTCATAATCTAGGCAAAAATATCAGCTACAGAACAACTAAAACCTGGCAACAAAGGCGAAGTTAGTTCATCATTGCTCAACAGCGTAGCAATGAGCCTTAAACTTGCTTGTTCCCTGCGATAAACTTCTATTTGCTGCAATTGCCAATTCACAACCCAGTATTCCTGCACTCCTCGCACCGAATAGAGTCTGAGTTTCAAATCTCGATCGCGTCTATGATTGTCTGCACCGGGGGACAATACTTCAACAAT
The DNA here is from genome assembly GCF_036702785.1 of Microcoleus sp. AR_TQ3_B6. Taxonomy (NCBI): domain Bacteria; kingdom Bacillati; phylum Cyanobacteriota; class Cyanophyceae; order Oscillatoriales; family Microcoleaceae; genus Microcoleus; species Microcoleus sp. AR_TQ3_B6. The sequence continues at coordinate 90,391 of NZ_JAUBVJ010000019.1, forward strand.
TAACTCAGGTGCAGCGGTTAAATGGCCGGCTTCGTCTAGCAAGATAGCCAAGCGTTCATTGCTCGCCCAAACTACATCAGGAATGACGTTATCAGCGTCCGTGAAAATAAGACCCGGATTGATGGCGGCTCGTCCCAAACCAGTCGAGCGCGACCAAGTTTTTAACTCTAAGTAGATGTTACCACAAGCTTCTTGATGCCCCCAATGCGGTGCTCTAGTCATAAATAGCTCCCCATCAATAATTTCATAGCGATCGCCGTTATCGGGCAATAGTTCTAAATCGGCGGTAGTCCAGCGTACTTTATCAGATATTGTCTGGTTCATACAAGCACTCTTGATAGGTGATACAAACATTCTAAACGATCGAGCTTCTTGTCGCTCCACGGCTTCAAACAATCGGGTTACACAGAGTCTCGTTTTTTTCCGGCGAGACTCAGAATATTGAAACCCGCATGGGCGCGGGTTTCGTTTGTGTAGGATCGATTTGCGATCGCACAATTCGGCGATCCCCCAATTTAAAATTATTTAAAATTTTAAATCACCGGATTACTTCAAAATAGTTTTAGAAGCAATGCGAGTTTTCTTGCGATCGGCTTCACTCAATTGTTCACCAGACTGCAAACGAGTAGCAGAAGTTTGCAGCACAGTTGCGGCACTTTTATCACCCATTTGCAGAGCAGTTTTAGCCGCCGTTTGCAGCATAGTGGCGGCACCGGCGCGATCGCCCTGTTGCAATCTAGTTTCTGCCAGTTGAGTTTGTCGGTACTTAGCCAAAGCTAAAATGTGCTGCTGCACTATCGGGTTAAGTGCCGGCTGATAAACTTTCAGGACATTAGCGGAAACAGCAACGGGATCCGAAAGCAAACCTTGACCGACACTCGGATCGTCGTAGCGAATTTGCAATTGCCCGATCGCCTGTGTACCTTCGGGCAACTGTCCAATATAAATATTAGCCAAAACTACTCGCTCTACATCCTTCATTAAATCTCCCAAGCGCACCATAAAGCGATCGCCCTGCTGCTGTACCGGTAATTCGATCGTGTCTGGGGCAACTTGGGCGATCGGTTTGAGTTCGGCTAACCGCACTTTTGGCATCAGCGAAAATAGCAAATAAGCATTAGTCAAACCTACACCTTGGACGCGAGTAAACAGCCTGCCAAACTCATCAACCGCATCTTCCGGACGCTGAATGTGAGCCAGAGCACCGCCGCCAGCATCAGCAATCTTTTCCAAAATATCCTGGTTCCAGTTATCGCCAAATCCCAGAGAATTTAAAGTCATGTTATACTCCGCCGCCAGTTTAGCCAACTTCAAACAGCGGCTGTCGTCGCCGTGTTCGTTTTCGCCGTCAGTCAGCAGAAACGCCTGAGAGATAGTTTCTTTTTTGCCTTTACCCAACTGTTCAATACCTAACTTAATCCCCTCATCAATTGCTGTGCCGCCTGCCGGGCGCAATTGCTCAATTTGCCGTTTAATGCTAGCGGGGTCTTCCACAATTTGATTGGGGACGAGGACTTTGGCTTTGTGATCGAAAGCCACCGCGCAAAAGCGATCCCCGGGCTTCAACCTGTCCAGCAACTGTCCGGCGGCTTGTTTGACGGTTTCCAAGGGGCGTCCGCCCATCGAGCCGCTGTGGTCGAGAATCAGGCACAGGTTTAAGGGTACGCTGGAGTCGATCTCCCTGGCGATCGCAGATACTGAAATCGCTAGCTGGCGCTGGGTCGAGGGCGCTGCAGCGTCAAGGTTAGGGTCGTTTAAAACCGGGAGCAAACTAACTTTCATGCGGGATACCTAAAGATTGCGTTAGTATTTCTTTAAGAATAGCTCCATCAGTTCAGGCAACATTTCGGTTATATGAACACACCAATTAAAGCTGTGCAATCGCCATACTACGGGGAAGGGAACTCTCGGACGCCACCTCCCGATTTGCCATCCCTGTTGCTGAAGGAGCGGATCGTTTATCTGGGTATGCCTCTGGTACCTGCGGTAACAGAACTGATTATCGCTGAACTGTTGTTCTTGCAGTACGAAGACCCAGATAAGCCGATCAAAATCTACATCAACTCGACAGGCACTTCTGGTTACAGTGGCGAACCCGTCGGCTTTGAAACGGAAGCCTTCGCTATCTGCGACACGATCAGGTACATTAAGCCGCCCGTGCACACTATTTGCCTCGGTTCGGCAATGGGCATGGCTGCGATGCTGTTAGCGGCTGGTACAAAAGGCTTTCGGGCGAGTTTGCCCCACGCTTCGATTGTATTGCACCAACCCAAGGCGTACACGCGGGGTCAAGCAAGCGACATTCAAATTCGGGCTAAGGAAGTGCTGGCAAATAAAGCAACGATGCTTGATATTTTGGCAAGATGTACTGGCCAACCGGTCGAAAAGATTACTAAAGATATGGATCGGTTGCTGTACATGACGCCTCAGGAAGCTAAAGAATACGGTTTGATCGATCGCGTTCTTGAAAGTTCGGAAGAATTGCCGAAACCGCTGCCGGCTGGAGTCATCTAGCTGGGAATGGGGAATGGGGAATGGGGAATGGGGAATGGGGAATGGGGAATGGGGAATGGGTAAGAATTAAGGGTTAATGGCTAGTAGTTTCTACCCTGATTAGTTATTCAATAGTCTTTTTATGACTAACAATGCCCAATGCCCGATGCCCAATGCCCGATGCCCAATGCCCGATGCCCAATGCCCGATGCCCAATGCCCGATGCCCAATGCCCGATCACCAATTACCAACTAAACGGAGTTCCGAATTATGCCTATCGGTGTGCCAAAAGTTCCCTACAAAATGCCGGGGGGTTATGATACTCAGTGGATTAATATCTACGATCGCCTCTACCGGGAACGGATTATTTTCTTGGGCAGGGATGTTGACGATGAAATTGCCAATCAAATCATCGCTGTGATGCTCTATCTCGATTCGGAAGATTCAGGTAAGGATATTATTTTGTACATCAATTCCCCAGGCGGGATGGTGTCGGCCGGCATGGCTATTTTTGATACCATGCAACACATTAAATCGGACGTGGTGACGATTTGTGTGGGCTTGGCTGCTTCGATGGGTTCTTTCCTGTTAGCTGCCGGTGCCAAGGGGAAACGGTTAGCTTTGCCTCACTCGCGAATCATGATTCACCAGCCTTCTGGGGGCACGCGGGGACAAGCAACGGATATTCAGATTGAGGCGAAAGAGATTCTGCGGCTGCGGCACCAACTGAATAATATCTATGCCAAGAATACTGGCCAGCCGATCGAGAAAATCGAGAAGGACATGGATCGCGACTATTTCATGTCCGCTGAGGAAGCCAAGGAATACGGCTTGATTGACAGAGTGATCGAAGAGCGTCCGTAAGTTATTTTTTCGCTTCAGTAGTGCGGGCAACCCTAGCACTACAACCTAGTTCGCAGTAAATTTTGGCAGAATCTTTACATTTAAGGATTCTGCCATATTTAATGGTACTATCAACGCTCATTCATGCTAAATGGATATTGCAGATTATTACCGACAGTTAGGACTGAGGTCTGGTGCGAGTTTATCGCAAGTTAAAGCCTCTTATCGGCAGTTAGCCAGGCAGTATCACCCCGATGTGAATCCGGGAAACGAACAGGCTAAGAATAAGTTTATTGCTATTACTGAGGCTTATAAGTTCCTGGTGAATATTGCCCCCCCCGATGTTGCGGAGTCGAAAGTTGGCAATTCCACTGTGCCGCCTACTTCGACACCCCCGAATCGGGCGGTGAAAGCTCAACGGCAGGCAGTTAAAGTGACTCGAAAAGAGCCGCCGGTGCAATTATCGGCAGATTTATCGGCTGCGGAAGAAAAGTTAAAGCAAGAGGCTTATGTTGAGCTGCAGCAGTTGCTGAAATATCAGAGGTTCCCACGGGCGATCGCCTTGATTGAGGGTTTGGCACAGCGGATTCCCGAAGATTTGGAGGTGCGTCAGTGGCAGGCGATCGCCTATCAGCGCTGGGGACGGCATTTGATCGGAGAAAGGCAGGTTGATAAGGCAAGAATCTATTTGAAAAAGGCTCTGAAAACTGACCCTCACAATCGGGCTTTGTGGGCGGAAGTTGAGCGGGATTTTCGCAGGTTGGAACAGATTTATTGAAGCGATATTGCGTCCCCCTTTTTCAGGGGGGATCGGTCGTGATTTTTTAATTTTTCTAAAATAACTTGGGTATTTTCAGGTCGGTTTTCTGGTAGCGGTTCCATCAATTCGTCGAGCGAGTTTACGAGTAACGGGTCAATATCTATAGCCTGGTTCCTCCAATTAATTTTACCAGTTTTTTCATTAACGGGAAAGTCGATCGGCTGTATGCCTGTTAATAAATGTACAAAAGTACGCCCCAGGGCAAAAAAGTCCGATCGCACGCCTGCTTTACCTAGAATTTGTTCCGGTGCGACATATCCAGCAGAACCTATGGGTGCGGTATCCATCTCTGCTTCTGAGGCGGCTCCGAAGTCAATTAATCTCAATTTCCCATTGGCTTCAACCATCAGGTTAGATGGCTTAATATCCCGATGCACTACATGATATTTGTGGATTTCCTGCAAAATATGAAGCATTTGTTCCAGCCAATCAACAGCTAGTTGTTGAGAAACGTACTGGTTTTTAGTTAAGAATTCTGCCAAGTTTTCGCCGCTAATTTTTTCCATCACCAAACAAGACAATTTCTGGAAGTTATTGGGGAGTTGAATTTGGAAATAACCGTCAGGTTCAACTTGGGGAACTCGGCCATTTCCCGCCAGCCAAATCAAAACTCGCGCTTCTTGCTTGAACAAGCGAACTAAATCTGGATTGTGGGTGTATTTCAAGACTTTTAAAACTTTGACAGTTCCCCATTCGTTTTCCCCTGTTCCCCAATCTTCGACTTCAAAGATGTCTGTGGGGCGTGCGGGATTGGGCGATCGAACTGGTTTAAGGATACGGTAGCGATCGCCAATTAACAAAGCCGTACCGCAAGCCTGACAATTTTGGGCAGCCGGAGGATTTTCGCGTTGTTCGCATTGAGGATGGATGCAGTAAATCATCTGCCTTGATACGTCCAGGACTGACCGAAAGCATCCAGGATACAAGCCCCCGGATTCATCCGTGGATAAATAAAAAACCTGTATCCGATCGACAAGCCCCCGAATTTATCCGTGGGGTCAATGCTTCAATCTAAAATCTAAAATCTAAAATCTAAAATCGATTGACGGATTTAACGGATTTATTCAATTATTAGCATAAAACCCAGCAGTTCTGACCTTACTGCTGGGTTTCTATTTACCGCCCATTTGGGCACGCTATCACATTTAAGTCAAGGATTTAAGATTAATAGCATCGCGCTCTACCGATTGAGCTACCCCCCTGCGTTTGGTAGAGGGGGCTGGATACGAGCCAGCAACCTCGATGATGTTATTGTTCCTGACATTCGTTTTAGCGATCGGCGGTGAATGCTGAGTTTAGAGTAATAACTTGCTGTTGAATTTGTACGCAATGTTGCCTCTGCCAATTGGGCTACCCCCCTATTTTGGGTAGAAGGGACAGGAGTCGAACCTGCACTATCACATTTGTACGGTTTAAGTTGAAGTTTGAGTTTTAACTTGTACTCTGTTTATATCTTAAACCATAACTATCAAAAAAGCAAGCAATCAGCGGAAAATAAATTGAAAAATTCGCTCTCCCACTCTCTGCTCCTCAACTTCAGAATTGTTAGCTTCTTCGCGGGCGAACATAACAGCCTGCTGCAAGATTTCCACCCTTTGGAGCAACTCATTGATCCGCCGCGCCGGCAAAGCTCCAGAAAACTTGACAGTCCGCCAATAGCCGATCGTAATATCTTCGTAATAAACATCGACTTGAGCCGGATGGTGTTCGGTAGCTTCAGCTTTAACGTGATTGCGCGGAGTTTTAAAAGTCTTGAGAGTTTGCACCGGTTCTGTTGCCCAGCAGTCTGCCGAAGCATCGAAGTTCCAAGTCTCGGAAGCATCTAAGACGGGAAGTTTTTTGATGAATGCTTGCAAATCGACCAACTGCTTTTCAATGAATAGCAAATAGCTGACAGGTACTTGGCTCAAAAGCACGTTTCCGTCTACAATTACGTCAGCGCGGGCGCTACAATTTGTCCAATCTTTGGTTGCTGTTACGTCGAAGAGCTTCGTCAAAACTTCAGTCGTTTTGCGGATAATCTCTTCGGCTTTGACTTCAACTTTTTTGGACTCGGGCGGCAGTTGTTCGCCTTCTTCGTCTTTGGGACGGTAAGTGCGCGATATTCCAGAAAGCACAGCCGGCTTCTGAAGTGCTTTTTGAGCTTCTGCTAGTTCTTGGACCGAGCGGCTTTTGATGCCTTTTTCGATCGCGATAATCTGATTTAAGCGTGCCATTGTTCGATGTTATTGACGCTGAACTCATATCAAGCCGGGTTAATACGGATAATCGAATTGTTTGTCCTGTGGCTTTTAGGGCTTTGAGGACTCTGGATCCTCACTACAAACCTCACGATCGTTCTTTAACCAGACTTGCTCTTTTTGTAGTATTACATAATTCAATGTAAATTACAATCTTTCTTTTGTAGGCGCGGTGTCCCTGTGCCCGCCGCTACCCATGCCCGCCGCTACCCGTGTCCAGGAATTTATACCTATTAACGACATCTGGATTGAGAGCAGCAATTCGCGACAATTATATCGGGGAGCGATTGCACGGAGAAAAGTACGGGATGGCTTTGTCTGTTCCTGTAAAATTGTAGCGGCAAAGCATCCACGACAGGACGGGCTTTCCACATTTTTTGAGCTATATTGTTAGGAGCACCCATTACAGTCATACGGTCAATTCTACGATCTTGAACTAGCATCAGGGAGTCAACTCCTAGCTGAATTAACCGGTGATGCAGCCGATAAGCTGCGCGCGCGGCTCCGCCTCCTCATTTGGGATCGTAAGTGTTAATTAACAAAGGCTGAAGCATTTTTTATTAGTGATTTTTTTTCAACCGCAGAGTGGGGGAGGACAGAGAGAGAAGAGAGGATTTTTCCAATCAGTTAGGATTGCTGTAAAAACTCAGTCTCCGCCCAATTCTACTAACTTGCCTGAGGGCGAAGCAGCAAAGCAATTGTTCCAATAAGTGAACCAGGACATCGCCTGCTGCGACTCGTCCGCATCTGGGTGGATGGAGGATTTTCTGGGGCGGAGTTTCTCCCTTGGGTGATGGATACATCCTGATGGATTCGCCCGTGTCGTCAAAAAACCTGAGGGTACTCAAGGTTTTGTGCTCCTTCCCAAAGGCTCGATAGTAGAGCGCACCTACGGTTAATTCCATTGCTCTGGCCGCCGAAATATCGATTGTGAGCGATTACCTGCATCCTCAAAAGGTTTGATCCATGTTGCCATGATTCGACAGATGCTAGGCAGATGTGCCTAAGCCTTTTTGTCTCTCCGTATTTTGAAACATCCTTTAACCAAAATGTAGGAAAGTTTACGTGTTTTTCACGCTGCGACTACCTCTTGAGATAGATGTGCAAATACCTCCCGAGCCCGCTTGTCATATCGGGAAACATTTCTTAACATATAGATAACAAAGGGAATCCAAGGAGACACCAAAAATCCTTAAGCCCTTGGCGTGCCCCGCTTAATTAGATTCTTCGCAAACAAGGGCTAAATCAATGAACAAGCAGCAAAACTCCGAAGTTTCAGCATTTTTGCCAATCCTCCAAAAAGGCATTTGGCTGTTTGGGATTCTCTCTTGGATATTCGGCCTGACAGATAGAAGTATTGCACTATTATCTGACGGATATTTGTCGGCGATCGATATTGTCCAGCTATTTACAGCTTCATTCTTCTTCCTTAGTTGGCTATTTTTAAGCCCTTTTCTGGGTCTTAACTCCCAGAGTCAACGGAAGGGAGAAGACCTTGGGCAGAATGTAGAAGCATCTCCCTAGTTTTTAATTTGGAATGTTAGTTTCTCGATCGATACTTCTCTCTTGTGGGGCAAAGCGGGCCGGCCAAATGCGATCGCAAAAAAACAAAGTTCCCGCCGTCACGCACAGCGGAATGGCCAACAGATTCAACAGGGGAATGCTCACCAAACCCAAACAAACCAAACCAAAACTCCCGCTAGCCGGCAAACTCGCCCAAATTATCTCCAATTTCTCCTGAAAAGGTCGCCTCCGCCTCTCCAAAGGTGCATCTAAGAAGTCCAAACAGACAATAGTCGCGCCCAAAGCTACGCCACCCAAACTGCTAAGAATAGAGCCGACGCCGGGGATAAAATTCAGCAGCAGCAGCGGTATGCCGATGCTCAACAAAATTTGTAGTTTTCGCAGTTCAAAGGCGATCGCCCTTTGAATATCCCGAAAACTATTGCGTAAATTCATTGGTTCTTCTGCGGGCAATTGACCGTTCCGCAGCAGTTCCAATTGTTCGGAAAGTTTGCCGTACCAGGGCGAACCTAAAATCACGCCAAACTGCACTAACAAAAATCCGATTATCAGCAAAAGTCCTGACACTAGGAGTACGCGCAGCAGCCAGCCGAAAGCGACTGTTAACAGGCCCAGAAAGCTCAGCCAAGCTGGAAAACTCGCAATTATAGCATTAAATCGGACGGACAAATCGGCAACTAAAACGTCTATACCTGCCAAACTGGGAAATAGCAAGGTTAAATAAAGACCGATACCAATTATAAAATTTAGCCCTACGGGAACTAATACATAACTCCACAGCTTGGGAGTTTGCAAAATCAGGGTGAAAGCTCGAAAAGGATAGGTGAAACCTGCGAGGAGTCGAATTGGTGCGGTAATGGCGGCGTGGGCGGGGTTTGAATTTAGCTGTTTTGACATATTTGCTGCTTTTGAGGACTCGACTTTATTTTCTATTATCCACTTTCCATTATTATTGCTGATGAGGATTTATCGCAGGTGGCCCAAAAGTGAAGCTTTTTATTTACCATACCCCGGAACTTACGCCAGCCGACAATATGCCGGCTTGCGCGATCGCAGTTGATGTGCTGCGGGCGACTACGACAATGGCAACGGCCCTGAATAATGGGGCGGAAGCTGTCCAAGTTTTCAGCGACTTAGATAAGCTGATGGCCGAGAGCGAAAAATGGCCTGCAGATAAGCGGATTCGCGCTGGAGAGCGCGGCGGCAGCAAAGTTGACGGATTTGACATGGGGAATTCCCCCTTCGACTGCACGCCAGAAAAGGTGACTGGGAAGCGAATTTTTATCAGCACAACTAACGGTACTCGGGCTCTGCAGCGAGTGCAAGCTGCTGCAACGGTGTTAACTGCGGCTTTGATTAACCGCAAATCTGTGGTGCAGTTTTTGTTAAATAAACAGCCGGAAACTATTTGGATTGTGGGTTCTGGTTGGGAAGGGGGTTATTCGTTGGAAGATACGGTTTGTGCTGGTGCGATCGCCCAAAGTCTCCTGGCAGAAAGCGGAATTCCTGCGAGCGATTTTGCTGGTAACGATGAAGTATTTGCGGCTATTGCTCTTTACCTGCACTGGCAAGATCGGTTGCACGAATTGTTGGAAAGAGCCAGTCACGGCCAACGCCTCCTCGGTTTAGGTGTTATTGAAGATTTAAAATATTGCGCGCAAACGGATACTTTAGATGTGCTGCCGGTGCAGCGAGAACCGGGAGTTTTGGTTAAGTCGGATTTTAAAATTCCTCAAGCTAATTTCTGGGTTCAATCTTCGGAAAAAACGGCGAATTAAAATTTGCGGCGAGTGGTGTATTATATCGATTCCGGTTGCACCGTCCGCATTGTTGACAGTTGACAGTTGACTGATGACTGTTGACTGTTGACAGTTGACTGATGACTGTTGAGTGTTGACTGTTGACTGTTGACAAGCGAATTTCAAAGGTGGTACCCGCCACGTGATTTATCCGTGGAATCAATCCCAAATCGATTTTCGAAAATCCTCAAGAAAGAGCATTTATCTCGCGCAAGTCAATCTAAAATCTAAAATCTAAAATCTAAAATCGATTGACGGGCGGGTCAAAAAAATGAAAATTGCGCGAATTATTTGTTGCGAGCTTGATTCGACTTTACGCCCGACTAATGAAGCAAGGATTTGATATCATTCCGGCGCAACCGGAAACAATCCTTTTAAGCACCAGATCGCAGCCGTTGTCGAAATTCCTTAGCTGCTGTTAGCGAATTGGGATATCGAATGTATTCGGCCAGCAATTCTATATCCAGATTAGGGATAATTGCGCTGCGAGCAATTGGTTCATAACCGCAACTTGCGAGAAATTGATCTGGGATTTCTTCTCGCAGATAGTAGAGGCTGAAGCGGTCATTTTGCCAGAACCAAACTTCTTTAACATTAAGTCTTATGTAAACTTCCAATTTGTTAATGCCACCGCTGGTAACGATCGCCTCAATTGCCAGGTCGGGAAATTCTTTGTCTGTGCCAATGCAGTAAGCTTCATCGGGTTCGGTACCGCCACTTTTCTCTTCTCGTCGCAGGGTTGTAGAGCCAAAGGGAAAATAGTTGATGTCTGCTTCTAAGAAGTAAATGACTAAAAGATCTCCAATGCGAGTTTTTCTGTTTTCATGGCGGCCCGAAGGTGACATAATTTCTCAGGCTCCATCTAAATAAGTGACTCGATATGCCGAAGTATCGCCATTTCTGGCGAGCAAGGCTTCATATTGCTCCCAGTTAACGCGATCGATAATGTAGCGGCATTCAGGATCTTGGCCTTGGAGTGCTGGTTGGTCGAGCAGCGCGTTGAGATCGCTTGTAAACATTAGTATTGTAAAACTTCATTAAGTTTATAAGCATCAATAAACAATAGTAGTATCATATAGTCAGGGAAGTCAAAAAAAT